>NZ_DATNJW010000179.1:0-5398 GCF_035603715.1 Mycobacterium sp.
GCGGCGCGGATGAGGCGCCCCACCTCGTCGGCCAGGAACGCAACGCCCTGGACCTTGGTAACCGATTGGACGTCGACCAAGTACTTGCCGCGCAGCAGCAGCGCCAGTTGGCCCAAGTTCATCTCCGGTGCCACCACCTGCGGGTAACGCCGCAGCACCTCGCCCAGGTTGGCCGGGAATGGTCTGAGGTACCGCAGATGGGCATGGGCAACCTTGACGCCGTTGCGTCGCGCACGTCGGCACGCCTCTCCGATCGGACCGTAGGAACTGCCCCACCCGATCAGCAGCAGTTCGGCGTCTCCGGTCGGATCGTCGACTTCCAGGTCAGGAACCGAGATGCCGTCGATCTTGGCTTGCCGCAACCGCACCATCAGGTCGTGATTGGCCGGGTCGTAGGAGATGTCGCCGCTGCCGTTCGCGGATTCCAGCCCACCGATGCGGTGCTCGAGTCCGGGAGTACCGGGGACGGCGAACAGGCGAGCCAGCGTTTCCGGGTCACGTGCATAAGGCATGAAAGGCTCGTCGGGGTTGGCGAAGGTATGCTGAATCGGTTGCAGCTCATCGACATTCGGAATCCGCCACGGCTCTGAGCCGTTGGCGATCGCGCCGTCCGACAGCACAATCACCGGGGTGTGGTACGAGATAGCGATGCGCACCGCCTCCAGCGCGGCGTCAAAGCAGTCCGACGGTGATCGCGGCGCGACGACGGCCACCGGCGACTCGCCGTTGCGGCCATAGAGCGCTTGCAGCAAGTCAGCCTGCTCGGTCTTGGTCGGCAGGCCCGTGGACGGGCCACCGCGCTGCACGTCGATGACGATCAGCGGAAGCTCGGTCATCACCGCGAGGCCGAGCGCCTCGGACTTCAGCGACAGGCCGGGGCCCGAGGTGCTGGTGACCCCGAGCGCACCACCGTAGGAAGCACCCAAGGCGGCGCAGATACCGCCGATCTCATCCTCGGCCTGGAACGTCAGCACATTGAAGTTCTTGTGCTTGGACAGCTCGTGCAGGATGTCCGACGCGGGCGTGATCGGGTAACTGCCCAGCACGACCTGAAGGTCGGCAAGCTGTCCGGCGGCGACGAGTCCGTAGGCCAAAGCGGTATTGCCCGAAATCTGGCGATACTCGCCGGTCGGCAGTTTCGCAGGTGAGATCTGGTAGGTGGTGGCGAAGGCCTCAGTGGTTTCGCCGTAGTTCCATCCAGCCTTGAGGGCAAGGACATTGGCCTCGGCGACATCGGGCTTGCGGCCGAACTTCTCCCGGATGAATCGCTCGCTGGTCTCGATCGGTCGCCCGTACATCCACGACAACAAGCCCAGCGCGAACATGTTTTTGGCGCGCTGCCCGTCTTTCTTCGACGCGCCGATGGCCTCGACAGCACCCAGCGTCAGCGTGGTCATCGGGACGGCCTCGACCTTGTAGTCAGACAACTCCCCCGTCTCCAGCGGGTTGTCCTCGTAACCGACCTTGGCCAGATTGCGCTTGGTGAACTCGTCGGAGTTGGCGATCACCAATCCACCGATGGGAAGGTCGGTGATGTTGGCCTTCAACGCTGCAGGGTTCATCGCCACCAGCACGTCGGGCCGGTCGCCGGCGGTAAGAATGTCGTAGTCGGCGATCTGGATCTGGAACGACGAGACGCCGGGCAGCGTGCCCTGCGGTGCGCGAATCTCGGCCGGGTAGCTCGGCTGAGTGGCCAGGTCGTTACCGAAAAGCGCTGCCTCGGAAGTAAACCGGTCTCCGGTCAGCTGCATGCCGTCGCCGGAGTCTCCGGCGAAACGGATGACGACTTTTTCCAGCTTTTGCCGTCCGGGCAGCTCCGCATCGGGCCGATGGGAATCTGAATCAGATTCTGACCTGGCTCCGTTTTCGCTCGGACCCACGTCGCCGCCTTCCATAGCTATTCACCGCACCGGCATGTGGTCGAAACCGGTGTGAATCACCCGAGTGCAGCCTCGGCCGATTTTTGTGTCACTGGCGGTACCGATTATTGCACTTTTCTTAGGGATTCATGGACACCCGTCTATAGCGTCACGCTACCGCTTAGTTGGCAAAACGCGAGGTCAAACACGCGTCTTCAATCCGCGGAACGAAGAATTGTGGCGTTCGTCACTTTTACCTGCCCGCAAAGTCTAAGAACGATAGTTACGCGTGAGTAACATTTGCTAGCGACCGCCTACCCTCGTGTCTCCCCCGTTCGGGGGAGGCCGCTGGCCTGGGTTAACCCGCCGTTTCTGGGGGCGTTGGGCCCGGTTTCGGGCATGGCCGTGGCGTACAGCGCAAGGCCCGCGGCGGCGACAATTCCCAGCGATATGAAGGCCGCGTGATAGCCGGCGGCGACCACGATCCAGCCCGCGACGATGTTCGACAGCGCCGCACCGACGCCCCACATGGTGGTGAGCGCGCCCAGGCTGACATTGAACCGGCCGGTCCCGTGCGTCAGGTCCTGCACGACGAGCGGGAACAGCGCGCCGAAGATCCCGGCTCCGACACCGTCGAGAATCTGGACGCCGACGAGCCAGTAGGGGCTGTCGGACAAGGTGTAGAGGAAGCCGCGCGCCGTCAGGAACGCGAACGCGACCAGAAAGATCGGCTTTCGTCCCAGGCTGTCCGCCTTGGCGCCGGCCAGATACGCCACCGGCACCATCACGGCCTGGGCGGCCACGACGCACGTCGCCATCAACGCGGTGCCGACGTCCTTGTTCTGCAGTGCGAGGACTTGCCCGACCAGCGGCAACATCGCGGCGTTGGCGAGATGAAAGGCGACCATCGCTGCCGCGAAGATCAGCAGTCTGCGGTCGCGGAACAGCGCAGCAACCCCGGACGGCGACGGGTGGGCATCACCGGGTGTGTGGTCCATGCCGCGAGCGACGTCATGGTCGATCGCGTCGCCGGGGATCCGCAGCGCCGCCAGCACACTGAGGGCTGCCATGACCGCCAGCACCCAGAACACCACCGCCGGGCCGAACCAGTACGCCAGCCCGCCGGTGATGGCGCCGGCGGTCGCGTTACCGGCGTGGTTGAACGACTCGTTGCGCCCGATCCGCCGGGAGAAGGCTCGGGTGCCGACGAGACCCAGCGTGATCGCGGCCAGAGCCGGAGCGAAAACCGAGCCGGCCACCCCGGTCAGCGCCTGTAGCAACGAAATCGCGAAGAAGCGAGGAAACAACGGCATGGCCAGCGTCCCGGCGGTCACCGTCAGCGCACCGGCCACGATCAGCGCTCGCTTTGCCGTGGTGCGGTCCACCGCGGCGCCGACCGGCGTCTGCGCCGCGATCGCCGCGAGTCCACCGATACCCATCACGAACCCGATCGAGGCTTGATCCCAGTGATGCGTGAGCAGCAGGTAGATCGACAGGTACGGACCAAGGCCGTCGCGCACATCGGCCAGAAAGAAGTTCAGTAGATCCAGCGCGTGAGAGGTGCGTCCCGGTAATGCGTCAGCAGCGCTCAACGGTTACCGGGACGGGTTACTACGCGCTCTTGTCGCGGCGCTCGGCGCGTGTCGCCTTGCGCGGAACGATCGTCGGCAGCACGTTGTCCTGGACGGTCTCCTTGGTCACCACGACCTTGGCGACGTCGTCGCGGCTGGGGATGTCGTACATCACCGGCAGCAGGACTTCTTCCATGATCGCGCGCAGGCCACGGGCCCCGGTGCCGCGGTGGATCGCCTGGTCGGCGATCGCCTCCAAGGCGTCCTGGCTGAACTCGAGTTCGACGTTGTCCATCTCGAAGAGCCGGGTGTACTGCTTGACCAGAGCGTTCTTCGGCTCGGACAAGATCTTGACCAGCGACTCCATGTCCAGATTGGTCACCGAGGCGACCACCGGCAAACGGCCGATGAACTCCGGGATCAGGCCGTACTTGATCAGGTCTTCGGGCATGACCTCGGCGAAGTGGTCGGTGGTGTCGATCTCGGCCTTGGAGCGCACCTCGGCCCCGAAGCCCAGACCGCGCTTGCCGACGCGGTCGGAGACGATCTTCTCCAGACCCGCGAACGCACCCGCCACGATGAACAACACGTTGGTGGTGTCGATCTGGATGAACTCCTGGTGCGGGTGCTTACGACCGCCCTGCGGCGGCACCGACGCCTGGGTGCCCTCCAGGATCTTCAGCAGGGCCTGCTGCACGCCCTCGCCGGACACGTCGCGGGTGATCGAGGGGTTCTCGCTCTTGCGGGCGATCTTGTCGACCTCGTCGATGTAGATGATGCCGGTCTCGGCGCGCTTGACGTCGTAGTCGGCGGCCTGGATCAGCTTGAGCAGAATGTTCTCCACGTCTTCACCGACATAGCCGGCCTCGGTCAGCGCCGTGGCATCGGCGATCGCGAACGGGACGTTGAGCATCTTGGCCAGGGTCTGGGCCAGGTAGGTCTTCCCGCAGCCGGTTGGGCCCAGCATCAAGATGTTGGATTTGGTCAACTCGACCAGCTCGCTGGAGCGGGAGTCGCGACCCTTCTCACCGGCCTGGATTCGCTTGTAGTGGTTGTAGACCGCGACCGCGAGGGTTCGCTTGGCGGTGTCCTGACCGATGACATAGCCCTCCAGGAATTCCCGGATCTCGGCGGGCTTGGGCAGTTCGTCGAGTTTTACGTCGTCGGCGTCGGCGAGCTCCTCTTCAATGATCTCGTTGCACAGATCGATGCACTCATCGCAGATGTACACGCCTGGCCCCGCAATAAGCTTCTTGACCTGCTTCTGGCTCTTCCCGCAGAACGAGCACTTCAGCAGGTCGCCGCCGTCTCCGATGCGCGCCATGGTGCTGGGGGCCTACTTCCTGTTCACCGTTTTGATTGTGCTATGTCGCGTGTATTTCCCGACGCTACCCGCTTGCTCCACGGCGATGCGACCGATAGAGGTGAATCGCGTCGGTGATATTCGTGTTGTGCGCCTGAACATATCGTCTTGGAGTCCCCTACGCGCGCCTGAACGCGCCGCCGTGTCTTTGGCGTGTCGCGGCCGTTATGCGACTGAGAGGCAGACGAACCCGTCAGGCATCCATCAGGCCGGTGAGATTCACCGTGGCCGAGGATACCGTGTTGATCGCCGACGGCGGCCCGGCGAGCTGGCGGCGTCCTGAAACTGGCCGTGCGGGCCGCCAGTTAGGTCGTCGACGCCGACAGCTTCCGGTACTCCAGCACGGTGTCGATGATCCCGTAGTCCTTCGCTTCGGCGGCGGTCAGGATCTTGTCCCGGTCGGTGTCCTTGCGCACGACCGCGGCGTCCTTGTTGGTGTGGCGCGCCAGCGTCGTCTCCATCAACGTGCGCATCCGCTCGATCTCGGCGGCCTGAATCTCCAAGTCGGAGAACTGGCCCTGGATCACGCCGGACAGCGACGGCTGGTGGATCAGTATCCGGGCGTTGGGCAACGCCATGCGCTTACCCGGTGTACCCGCGGCCAG
>NZ_DATNJW010000180.1:0-11156 GCF_035603715.1 Mycobacterium sp.
TACATCGTCAGCCAGATGGTGCCCGTAAGAGCCTCGACAGGTGCTCCGAGGATATCGCGGCGATACGCGGCAGGCCCGACATTCGTCGTAAAGCCGGAGCATGGAGCGAGCCAGACCACGGGAAGGCTTCGGGGTTGGTTGATTTGGTACGGCGGACTGCTGTGGCTACGTTCCACTGGCTGTGCGCGAAGATTATGCTGCCGGCGGATGGGAGGCTGCCAGTTTTATCTCGCAGAACATGCTGATAAGTGGAAGGCTTAGATACGCAATGAGGTTTGTGCTGGCGATGTGGGGAACTCGCGGCGATGTCGAGCCCTGCTCCGCCATCGGGCGCGAGCTGCTGCGCAGAGGGCACGACGTGTGCATGGCTGTCCCGCCAGACGTTGTTGGCTTCGTCGAGTCGGCTGGGATTGCGGCGGTCGCCTACGGGGCGGAACCGCAGCGCTGGCTCGACGCCCACCGCAACTTTTTCCCCAATCTCCTCCGCAATCTCTGGAAGATCCTCGACCTGCGCAGGTTATGGCGCGATGCCGCGGAGTCGGGTGTTTCGTGCTGGGGCGACATGGGCACGACGCTGGTGTCGGTGGCGGACGGGGCGGACCTGATCCTCACCGGCATGGCGTATCAGGAAGTCGCCGCCAACGTCGCGGAGTACTACGACATCCCCTTGTCCATCCTGCATTTCGCTCCGGTGCAGGCGAACGGTCAGCTGCGGCCGTACTTGCCGGTGTGGTTGGTCAGCTTTGCGATGACCGCGGCCGAATGGCTGATGTGGCCCGCAAGGAAGGACGTCGAAGAAGCACAGCGGCGCGACCTGGGCTTGCCGAAGGAAAGCAGGCCGGCGTTTCGACGGATCATCGAAGGGGGACACCTTGAAATCCAGGCCTACGACGAGATGTGCTTTCCCGGGCTGGCAGCCGAATGGGCGAGATGGAACGGCAGGCGGCCCTTCGTCGGGGCGCTAACTCTGGAATTGCCGACGGATGACGATGAGGAGGTCGCGTCGTGGATTGCCGCAGGAACACCGCCCATCTACTTCGGGTTCGGCAGCGTAGCGATCGAATCGCCCGCTGAGACGCTCGCCATGATCGGTGCCGCCTGCGCGCAGTTAGGCGAACGAGCGTTGGTATGCGCCGGCGGGACTGACTTCAGCGACCTCCCTCGATTCGGGCATGTCAAGGTGGTGGGCACGGTGAACCACGTGGCCATCTTTCCGTCCTGCCGCGCGGTCGTTCATCATGGCGGCGCGGGTACCACGGCCGCCGGCCTGCGCGCCGGGGTGCGCACCGTGATCTTGTGGCGGGGCTTCGATCAGCCACACTGGGGCGCCGTGGTCAAACGGCTGAAAGTCGGTACTGCCCGGCGCTTTTCGCGTACAACGCAGGAGTCATTGATCGCTGACCTGCGTACCGTACTCACCCCGCAATACGCCGCCCGAGCCCGCGAGATCGCCACCCGGATGACTACACCCACCGCCAGCGTCGCGGCCGCCGCCGATCTTGTGGAAAATCTCGCCGGCGTCCGGCGTGTTGACTGATCGGCGAGGGTGGCCGCCGCCAAGTATTTAACTGGCGTGCACCAAGTTCAAGTGCGCTAAGATCAAACGCCTTGCCGCCCAAGCCCGCGAGATAGCCACCGGATGACAAAACCCACCGCCAGCGTTGCGGCCGCCACCGATCCGGTGGCAGAACTCACCCGGAGACGCACGCATGCCCGGCACTGAATCCAGATATGACGCCATCGTTGTTGGCTCCGGTGCGTCTGGCTCGTGGGCTGCCAAGGAACTGACGGAAGGCGGGATGAGGGTTGTCCTGCTCGAGGCCGGCCGGAACCCGGAAATCGATGATGACGTGCCGAGCGACGCGGACACCGGCGGGATGGGGATTGCCGGCCGAGTCAAATCGGCCATCCAGGGTCAGCACGTCCAGATCCGTTGTCCAGCCTTCTCCGAGACCTCCAAGAAATTCTTCGTCAACGACAGAGAAAATCCCTACACGACAGCGCCAGGAAAAGCGTTCGTCTGGATCAGGGGCCGGCAACTGGGCGGTCGCCTGCACTTGTGGCTCGGGCATGCACCGCGCATGTCGAATTCGGAGTTCAAAGCGGCGAGTGTCCGCGGAGACGGCGTCGATTGGCCACTGGCCTACGAAGACTTGGCGCCGGATTACGACATCGTCGAGCGAACACTAGGCGTCTACGGGAAGCCCGCGGGCATTCCCAACTGTCCCGACGGGCAGTTCATCGGGCCGCTGAAAACGACAAAGATCGAAGACGCGTTCCTGACCAACGTCGAGAAGCGGCTGCCGAACGTCCGCGTAACGTCCGCGCGAAAGGTCAAGCACGACGACAACAGAGTTCCGCTTCCGCTGAGACTCGCTCTCGCAACCGGGCACCTCGACATTCGGACAGACGCCGTCGTGAGCCGATTATTGGTCGATGCGCGATCGGGTCGGGCGACCGGCGTTGAATACATCGATCGATTGACGAAGACTAGGCAGGCAATTCACGGAAAGGTCGTCGTTCTCTGCGCGTCGGCGATCGAGACCGTACGGATCCTGTTGAACTCAAAATCCGCAACGCATCCTTCCGGGGTCGGCGGTTCGTCAGGCCAGCTCGGCCGTTATCTCTGCGACCACGTTGCGCACATCCGGAGCGGCAAGGTGTCTGAGAAGGATGTCGAGTCCGACTTCGCCGTGGCCGGCGCGGGACTGTACATTCCGAGTTTCTGCGACAACGAGTCGAAAAACTTTCCTGGTGGCTACGGCGTCGAGGTCCAGATAGGCCGCGGCTGGCCGGTCTGGGTCATGGGGGCGTATGGCGAGATGCAGCCCCGGTACCAAAACCACGTATCACTAGACCCAATTGTCAAGGACGCGTGGGGGATTCCCGTCGCCAAAATCGAGTGCAGCCACTCTCAGGACGAGCTCAACATGATCGCCCACATGCGCCGAACGCTGCCGGAAATTGCCGCGGCCGGCGGCCTACAGATCGACGAGAACCACGATCGCCGTCCCAGAGGCAGCATCGCCGATCGCCTGCTTCGATCCCTGTTCCTCACGAACTATCGCGCTTTTCGGCCCGGGGGAGCCATTCACGAGACCGGCGGCGCGCGCATGGGCGACACACCGGACAACTCGGTGGTGAACTCATACTGTCAATGTTGGGATGCCGACAATGTATTCGTTACCGACGGCGCATGCTTTGTGTCCTCCGGATTCCAGAATCCCACGTTGACGATGATGGCCCTCACGGTTCGAGCGTGCCGGTTCATCGTTAACAATTACGGAAGCGCATGAGTTGAATGGGACCCAAGAGGTTTAACTACGCTTTGTGCACGGCGATGGTCTGAGCGGAAGCCGCGGTACGGCGTGGTTAATGCCTAGACGTTGACCGGTTCCTTATCCACCGGGCTCAGCTGCCATCGACCCTCACCGAGCAACTCGAGGCGTTGCTGGTGATGATGCTCGACGGTGCTGCGGTGACTGACGCTGACGACGACCGTGCCGGGCAATTCGGCACGCAGCAGTCGATACATCGTCAATTCCAGCCCCTCGTCCATCGCCGATGTGGCCTCGTCGACGAACACGGCCTTCGGTTTGGTCAGCAGGACTCGACCGAACGCGATGCGCTGCTGCTCACCCGGTGACAGCACTTTGACCCAATCCTGTTCCTCGTCGAGCAGGTCGACCAGATGCGGCAGCATTACTCGTTCCAGCACATCGCGCAGAGCAGCGTCGGGAATGTCACCGGATTCCGCTGGATACGACACCACCGATCGCAGATCGCCCAGGGGCACATACGGCAATTGAGAAAGGAACATCGTCTGATTGGGCCCGTCGGGGCATCGCAGGGTTCCCGATCCGTACGGCCACAACTGCGCAAGGCTTCGTAGCAGCGTCGTTTTGCCGCTGCCTGACGGGCCGGTGATCACCAGCGCATCGCCCTTCGACAAGTGCAGGTCAAGAGACTCGATCAGCTGATCGCCATCCGGTGTCCGCACCTCCACACCTTCGATATCGACGGCACCGTCGACGCTCGGCATCACCAGTAGCTCCGGCAGCTCGCGAGCCTTGTCATCGGCGACAACCAGGCCGTACAACCGGATGATCGCCGCGCGATAACTCGCGAATTGGTCGTAGGCGTTGCGGAAGAAGGACAACCCGTCAGAGATCTGGTTGAACGCCGTCGCGGTCTGCGTGACGCCACCGAACTTGATCTGCCCGGCGAACAATCGCGGCGCTTGCAGGACCCAGGGCAACGGGACAATCAACTGACTCATCGATATGTTGAACCCGAACCAGCTGACGGTCCGGTTCACATATCGCAGGTAGTTGTCGATGATCGGCCGAAATTTCCTGCTCAACTGCACACGTTCGGCGGCCTCGCCGCGATAGAAGCCGACCGCCTCGGCGGCGTCGCGCACCCGGACCAGCGCGTAGCGGAAGGCAGCGTTCGTCAGCTCATTGCGGAAGCTCAGCCGGATCAGCGGTCGCCCAATCCAGAAGCCGAAGATCGTCGCTACCAAGACGTAGACGATCAGGATCCAGAACATCGCCCTGGGCATGCTCACGCCGAAGAGCGTCAGCGTGCCCGACAGGTTCCACAGAATGGCGGTAAAGGAAAACACCGACAACACCGACTCGACCGCGCCGAACAACAGCACATCCCTAGTGCCGTTAGACGGCACATTCGGGGTACCTCCCGTCCCGGCGGTCAAGACGTCAATGTCTTGTTGAATACGCTGGTCGGGGTTGTCGATGGTGCCGTCGATGAATCGAGAGCGGTAATACGCGCGCCCTTCCAGCCAGTCACCGGTGAGTCGATCGGTGAGCCAAATCCGCCACGCCACAATGAAGCGTTGCACCAGGTATATATCGAAGACGCCACGAGCGATATATAACGCCGCCATGAGCGAGAAAACCTTGATCGAGTTCCAAAACCCATGTATGCCAGAGTTTTTCACTGCGTCGTCATGAGTGGCCAAGCCCTGCACGGCGGTCTGAATGCCCGAGTTCAAATCGTTGGCCTGGTAGCTGAACAGCACAGTCAGACGAACGCCGATCACGACCGACAGCAACAGCACCCCGAGTGTGAGCCACACGGTGGCGCTGTGCTCACCGGTGAAATAGCCCCCGGTGATCCGCCAGAACTGGCGGCCCCATGGGGTGAGCGACCGCAACAGCACCAGCACTGCAAGCAGGGTCACCGCACTGATCACCCACGCGACGGCGATCCAGGACAGCGAATCAACGAGGGCGTGCCCCCAGTCGATGGACGACTTGAACAACTCCACGGTTCGCGCGCTCCTTCGGATTGCGACCTGCACAACCAGGCGTGCGTCGAACGCCTGGTTGAAAAGACTTTCCCGCGAAGCTACCCGGCCAGGGCGGCGGCGCGCTGTGTGGGCCGGTGTGCCGAGATCATCTCATCGAGATCGGTGCGGACGCGCACGGTGCGCCAGCAGGTCATACGCCGGCCGGCTCCCGCTCGATACGGCGCAGTTCCCATTTGCCTTCACCGAGCAGCTCAAGCAAGTGATCGTGGTGCTGCTCAACTGTGGGCCGATGACTGACGCTCACCACGACACAGTCCGGCAGTTCGGTACGCAACAGCTGGTACAGCGCGAATTCCAGGCCCTCATCGAGCGCCGACGTAGCCTCATCGAGGAACACCGCCTGCGGCTTGGTGAGCAGGACGCGGGCGAACGCGATCCGCTGTTGCTCGCCGGGAGAGAGCACCTTGGCCCAATCGCGCTCCTCATCGAGCCGGGCCGCCAGCGGGGCGAGCGCGACCTTGGTCAGCGCCTCTCGCGCCGCGGCGTCAGAGACATCGTCCGCTGAATTCGGATAGCAGACCACCCCGCGCAGATCGCCGAGCGGCACGTATGGCAACTGCGACAAGAACATCGTGGCGTGCTCGCCCGCCGGCCGGCGCAGGGTTCCGGACGCGTATGGCCACAACTGCGCCAGACTGCGCAAAAGCGTGGTCTTGCCGGCCCCCGAACGGCCGATGACGACCAACGCGTCACCGCTGTTGAGCCGGACTTCGAGTGGGTCGATCAATTGCTCGCCACTAGGCGTACGCACCTCGACGGCAGCGATTTCCACCGATCCGCGCTCGCTGGGCTCCACCGCGACCTCGGGCAGTTCCCGACCACGGGCGTTGGCGTCAACCAAGCCATGCAACCGAATGATCGACGCCCGAAATGACGCAAAATGGTTGTAGTGGTTGCGGAAGAAAGACAGCGACTCCTGGATCGTGCCGAATGCGGCTGCGGTTTGCGCGACGCCGCCCAAACCAATTTTCCCGGCGAACAGCCGCGGCGCCTGAATGAGCCACGGCAGCGGCACCATCGCCTGAGTGACCAACCAGTTCCAGCCGGTGTAACCGATGGTGCGGCGCACATATCGGCGGTAATTGTCGATGATCGGCGTGAAGCGCTGCCGCAATCGCGATCGCTCGGCGTCCTCACCGTGATAGAACCCGACGGCTTCGGCAGAGTCCCGCAAGCGCACCAACGCATAACGGAAGGCAGCGTTCAGCTGCTCGTTTGCGAAGCTCAGCTTGATCAAGGGATGGCCGATCCAGAACGTGACAGCGCTCGCCGCCACCACAAAGACGAAAACACTCCAGAACATCGCGCGGGGAATGTCGACATGGATCAACGGGACGGTCAGCGTGCCCGAGAGATTCCACAAGATCGCGGCGAACGAGATGACCGAGACCACTGATTGCACTGCTCCGAACAGCAGGGTTTGGCCAGTGCCGATGGTCGGGACATTTGTGGTAGAACCGGCGCCGGCGGTGAAAACGTCAATGTCCTGCTGAATACGTTGGTCGGGGTTGTCAATCGTGCCGTCGATGAACCGGGTCCGGTAGTAGGCGCGTCCGGTCAGCCAGTCGACGGTCAGGCGCTCGGTCAGCCAGACCCGCCACGCGACGATGAAGCGCTGCATCAGGTAGATGTCGACCATGGCCACCGCGATGAAAATTGCGGCAAGCAGACCAAAGACCGCCAACGCCGCCCAAAAGCCTTGCATGCCAGACTGTTTGACAGTTTCGTTTTGCGCGCCAGAACCGGTGAACGCTGTTTCCAGCGCGTTGTACAAGTCTTTGCTGAAGTAGCTGAACAAGACGTTGATTCGCACGATCGTGACGACCAACAGCAGCAGCAAGCCGAGCATCACCCACACCCTGCCCGACCGTGGACCGGAGAAGTAGCCACCGGTGATCCGCCAGTATTGCCGCGCCCACTGGGTGGTGAACCTGAGCACCACCAGGACGACAACCACACACACGGCACTGATCAGCCAGGCCCGGGCGATCCACAACATCGAGTCGGGCACCGCGGAACCCCAGTCGATGGATGGTTTGAACGGCTGTAGAGCAGTCACGAAGTCTCCTCGCGGTCTGGCTATTCCGCACGACGCCCCGTCGGAAAGCTTGTCGGGGAAGCTACCTCAGGATGGCCGATAGGCTGCGGCCATGGGCAACGACGCCGAGAACACCTTCCATGCCGGCCGACTGATCGCCCGGCGGCTCAAAGCCAGCGGGATCGACACCGTTTTCACATTGTCCGGCGGCCATCTGTTCTCGCTCTACGACGGTTGCCGCAGCGAAGGTATCCGGTTGATCGACACCCGCCACGAGCAGACCGCCGCGTTTGCGGCCGAGGGTTGGTCGAAGGTGACCCGTCAACCGGGCGTGGCGGCACTGACCGCGGGCCCGGGCGTGACGAACGGGATGAGCGCAATGGCTGCCGCCCAGCAAAACTCGTCGCCGTTGCTGGTTCTCGGTGGCCGGGCGCCGGCGGGGCGGTGGGGAATGGGGTCTTTGCAGGAGATCGACCATGTGCCGTTCGTGGCACCGCTGACGCGATTCGCCGCCACCGCGCCGTCGGCCGAGGCGGTGAGCGGCCTGATCGACGACGCGCTGCGAGCCACGGTCGGCGCGCCATCGGGGGTGGCGTTCATCGACTTTCCGATGGACCACGTATTTTCCGTCGCCGCCGACACCGGACTGCCCGGCGTTCTGACCACGTCGCCGGAGCCGTCGCTGCCCGACGGCGACGCGGTCGAACGCGCGGTCGGCCTGCTGGGCGCCGCGCAGCGACCGGTCATCATGGCCGGCACCAATGTCTGGTGGGGTCATGCCGAAGCGGCGCTGCTGCGACTGGCCGAGGAACGCCGGATCCCGGTGCTGATGAACGGCATGGCCCGCGGCACCGTCCCCGCCGACCATCCGCTGGCTTTTTCGCGGGCCCGCTCAAAAGCGTTGGGGGAGGCAGATGTTGCGGTCGTCATCGGGGTACCGATGGACTTCCGGCTGGGATTCGGCGGGGTATTCGGGCCAGACACCCAGTTGATCGTTGCCGACCGCGTGCAACCCGACCGCGGACATCCTCGGCCGGTTGCCGCCGAGCTCTACGGCGACCTGTCGTCGACCCTGACGGTCCTGAGCGGCACACCGCGGGCCGATACCGCCGGCCGCGGGGAATGGATCGCCGAATTGCGGGCGACCGAGACCGCGGCGCGCGAACGCGAACACGGCGAGCTGGCCGATGACCGCAGCCCGCTGCACCCGATGCGGGTCTACGCCGAACTCGCGCCGCTATTGGACCGCGACGCGATCGTCGTCGTCGACGCCGGCGACTTCGGCTCGTACGCCGGCCGGGTGATCGACAGTTATGTTCCGGGTGCATGGCTGGACAGCGGCCCGTTCGGATGCCTCGGTTCGGGTCCCGGCTACGCGCTGGCCGCCAAACTGGCCCGACCGGACCGTCAGGTCATCTTGCTGCAAGGCGACGGCGCGTTCGGATTCAGCGGCATGGAATGGGACACGCTGGCCAGGCACGACGTTCCCGTTGTCTCGGTGATCGGCAACAACGGCATCTGGGCTCTGGAGCACCACCCGATGACAGCGCTGTACGGCTATTCGGTGGTGGCCGAACTGCGGCCCGGCACCCGCTACGACGAGGTCGTGCGGGCGCTCGGCGGACATGGCGAGCTGGTCTCGACGCCTGCGGAGCTGCGGCCGGCGCTGACGCGCGCGCTGGGCAGCGGGCTGCCCGCCGTCGTCAACGTGCTCACCGATCCCGACGTCGCCTATCCACGCCGGTCCAATCTGGCGTGACGCACCTGACGTACCGTTGACCTGTGTCAAAGACCACCAGCTCTTCGTCCGGCCGAGTAAGCGGCCGCTTCTGGCGACTGCTCGGCGCCAACACCGAGAAGAACCAGGGCCGCTCACTGTCCCAGGTCACCGCGTCGGCTGACTATGACGAAAAAGCCGCCGGGCTCGACGACGAGCAGTTGCGCAAAGCCGCGGGGCTGCTCGACCTCGACGATCTGGCCGAGGCCGACGACGTCCCGCAGTTCCTCGCCATCGCGCGGGAAGCCGCCGAACGGGCCACCGGGCTCAGGCCTTTCGACGTGCAGCTGCTCGGCGCGCTGCGGATGTTGGCCGGCGACGTCGTCGAAATGGCAACCGGTGAGGGCAAGACGCTGGCCGGAGCGATCGCCGCGGCCGGCTACGCGCTGGGCGGTCGGCACGTTCATGTCGTGACGATCAACGATTATCTGGCCCGCCGCGATGCCGAATGGATGAGTCCGCTGCTGGAGGCTCTCGGGCTGACCGTCGGCTGGGTGACCGGCGAATCGACCGCCGAGGAGCGGCGCGCGGCATACAAGTGCAATGTCACCTACGCGTCGATCAACGAGATCGGCTTCGACGTGCTGCGGGATCAGCTGGTGACCGATGTCGACGACCTGGTGTCGCCCAACCCGGACGTCGCCCTGATCGACGAAGCCGACTCGGTGCTGGTCGACGAGGCGTTGGTCCCGCTGGTGCTGGCTGGAACCAGCCACCGCGAGAAACCGCGGCTGGAGATCATTCGGTTGGTCGGCGCACTGCAAGCCGGTGTGCATTACGACACCGACGCCGACAGCCGCAACGTCCACCTGACCGATGCCGGGGCGGCCAGAGTCGAAAAGCAGCTCGGCGGAATCGATCTGTACTCCGAGGAGCACGTCGGCACCACTCTCACCGAGGTCAACGTCGCACTGCACGCCCACGTCCTGCTGCACCGCGACGTGCACTACATCGTGCGCGACGACGCCGTGCACCTGATCAACTCGTCGCGCGGCCGCATCGCTCAGCTGCAACGCTGGCCGGACGGTCTGCAGGCCGCGGTCGAGGCCAAGGAAGGCATCGAGACCACCGAAACCGGCGAGGTGCTCGACACCATCACCGTGCAGGCGTTGATCAACCGGTACCCGACGGTGTGCGGCATGACCGGAACCGCTTTGGCCGCAGGCGAACAGCTGCGCCAGTTCTACAAGCTCGGTGTCTCGCCGATCGCGCCGAACACGCCCAACGTTCGCGAGGACGAAACCGACCGGGTCTACATCACGGCCGCGGCCAAAACCGACGCGATCATCGCGCACATCATCGAGATACACGAGACCGGACAGCCCGTCCTGGTCGGCACCCACGACGTGGCCGAATCCGAAGAGCTGCACGAGCGGCTGCAGCGTCGCGGCGTCCCCGCAGTGGTGCTCAACGCCAAGAACGACGCCGAGGAGGCCGCGGTCATCGCCGAAGCCGGCAAGCTCGGCGCCGTCACGGTGTCGACACAGATGGCCGGCCGCGGGATCGACATCCGGCTCGGCGGCTCCGATGAGGCCGATCACGACAAGGTCGTCGAGCTCGGCGGTCTGCACGTGGTCGGCACCGGCCGGCACCACACCGAGCGACTGGACAATCAGCTGCGCGGCCGCGCCGGCCGTCAGGGCGATCCCGGATCCTCGGTCTTCTTCTCCAGCTGGGAAGACGACGTCGCGGCGGCCAACCTCGAGCCCAACAAGCTGCCGATGCAGACCGACGACGACGGCCGCATCGTCAGCAACAAGGTGGCCGGACTGCTCGATCACGCCCAGCGAGTCGCCGAAGGCCGCCTGCTCGACGTGCACGCCAACACCTGGCGCTACAACCAGTTGACCGCCCAGCAGCGAGCGATCATCGTCGAGCGGCGCAACAAGCTACTCAGCACCGCCGCCCCTCGCGAAGAGCTCGCCGAGCTGGCGCCCGAACGTTACGACGAGCTGGCAGAAGATCTTTCCGAAGACCAGCTCGAGAAAATCTGCCGGCTGATCATG
>NZ_DATNJW010000181.1:0-3676 GCF_035603715.1 Mycobacterium sp.
GGCACCACCTGCATACCGCGGATGAAGCTCAGCCCCGTGTAGTTGGCCAACGCCGTCCGCAACGGGTCGAACAGGGTCCGCCCGGAATTAGCGACTCCCCCGCCGATGACCACGAGATCCAGGTCGCACACCGCGCCGACCGAGGCGATCATCGCCGCCAAGGCGGTGGCGCCGCGGTGGAAGGCCTGCCGCGCCACCGGGTCACCGGCGTCGGCCGCTTCGGCCAGCGTCACGGCGTCGGCGCCGGGTGGCGCCGCCCAGCCGTTGGCCAGCGCCCACCGCGTCATCCACGGTCCGGACGCCACGGTCTCGACGCAGCCGCGGCCGCCGCAGGGGCACGGCTGCCCGTCGGGCTCGACGACGACGTGTCCGACATGACCGGCATTGCCGGTCCGTCCCTGATACGGCACCCCGTCGAGCACCAGCCCACCGCCCACACCGGTCGAGACCACCATGCCGAGCAGGAACTTGGCTCCGCGACCGGCACCACGCCAATGCTCGGCAAGGGCCATGCAGATGGCGTCGCCGGCCAGCCGCACCGGCACACCGGGCACCGCGGTCGCGACCCGGTCCCGCAGCGGAAAGCCGCGCCACGAGGCGATATTGACCGGGCTGACGGTTCCCGTGTTCGCGTCGATCGGGCCCGCGGAGCCAATGCCGACCGCGCGAATCGCGCCCTTGGCAGTCTTGGTCGCGTCGGCGATCATCGTGTCGACAAGGCTCCAAACATGTTCTTCCTCATGGTCTTTCGGCGTCGGCTGGACGGCCTTGTGCACCAGCTCACCCGCCGGGTCGGTGAGCCCGACGGCGATCTTGGTGCCGCCGATATCGAGGGCCAGGGTCAGCATCGGCGTTCAGTGCCGGTGGGTGTTGTCGGGTTGACGCGGGTCGCCGGGATGCTCGTATCCGTGCGCCAGCCGCACCAGGTCGGCCCGGCGCTGATCGAGCCACACCCGAAACGCCCGTCGCCGAGCGGCGGCCAGCAGGTGTTCGGCGATCGTCGAACGCACCTGGGCCAGTGGCGGAGCGTTGGCGGCCGGCGCGCGCCAGCCGTGGCGGTCGGGTTGAGACTCGGCGAATCGCAACGGGTTTCGGTCGTGGTATGCGGAAATGTCGTCGTCGTCGACGTCGACGTCGGCGGTGACGCGGGCGAACAGCGCCCGCGCGCGGGGGTCGGCCAGCGCCGCGGCGGCGATGCTGCCGATCTCCAGCCGAGCCGTGATGTCGGGCAGCAATTCGTCCTCGGCCGGAGCGCCATCTGCGCTCACCCCACGGGCCGCGGCCTCGGCAGCGACGACGCGTTCGGTCACGATCAGCTGCGTCAGCCAGCGACGCAGCTGCCTGCCCTCGCTGGTGCCGGCGATCGGCAGCGCAGCGGCCAGCGGGCCGCCGCGCAGTCGCGCCTCGCGAGCGTCGACCTCGTCGACCGACACCGGAATACCATCCACCGTCGCAACAGTCATTGCACGATCACTTTCACCGAGGGCGAGTAGACCAGCCGGCCGGCGCAGCCGATCCGGATCAGCGCCCACCACTGGCCGGGCTCGACCCAGGCCGGCGGCGTCACGTCGAAACCGAGTTCGACGGTGCCGCGGGCCGGCAGCACCGCGCCCAGCACAGCCGGGCCGATCCACTCCCACGTTCCCCAGGGGCTGATCACATGCGCCTCCAGGCTCAGGTCGGCGCAGGCGTCGGTGCCGACGGTGGCAGTCAGCCGAGCCGAATCCCCCGCGGCCACAACAACATCGGCCGGCTCCTCAGTCAGGTAGACCAGATCGCCGTCATCCACTCCGCCGACACAGACCACAGCGACGTCCTCGACCACCTGACGCCAGGCCGCTGGGACCTTGGTGCCGGTGAGCGCCAGCTGCGCCCGAATCGGATACGCGCCGTCCTTGGCGCCCGACGGCGACTTCACCACCACGTCGGCTTCCAGATGCTCGCCGGCTGCCAGCGTGAACGGCAGCGCGGCGGGGCTGGCCGACCATCCCGGCGGGCAGACCACCGTCACGGTCCCGGACAGCGAAGTATCGCTGCTATCGCTGACCACCGTCAGGCGCAGCGTCACGTCGGAGCCCGCGGCGGCGGTGAGTTGGTGGGGATGGACGTGGGCGACTGCGGGCAGCCCGCCCAGCGGCGCCGGTCCGCGGTTGTGCAGCCAGTATCGCGCGTACAGCGGTTGCGCGGTTTCGGAATCCGGTGCCAGCACGGCATTTTCGGCGTCCAGCAGGCGTGGCAGCTCGAGTCGCGCCAGCGCGGTGCCGATCTGATGGCCGTGCAACCTGGTGAGGTGTCTTTGGCCAACGGGGCGCTCCAGCAGGTCGGCTACCCGCAGCTCCGACACCGTGCCCAGTGGCGAGCGCACGACGACATCGGCGTCACCGCCGCGGGTTTCGACCAGCCTGATGGCCACGTGGTCGACGTCGACGGGATGGGCGCTGCCGTGTGCCAGCGGGTTGCCGGCCGCTTTGAGCGCGCCCAGCTGCACCGCTCCGGGCGGGTCGACTTGCAGCAGTGAGCCGGTCGCGGGCAGCCCGCCAAGCGAATCCGATGCCGTCACCGCCTGCAGCGGATGGGAGAACTCGGCGCTGCGATCGGGGACGTCGGCGTGCCGCCAATCGCCGGGGCCGCAGACCAGCGCATAGTCGAAAACGTGTGTCCAGTGCTGCAATTGGAAGTTGGAGCCGTCGGGCGCGGTGCGCCGCGGCTCGTCGATCCAGACGCCGGACGGCCAGCCGGTGCACGATCGCATCAGCGCGGTGTGCAGCGTTCCGTCGGTCTCGACGGCGAAGCTGGGCACCCCGCGGTTGCACAATGCGACCGTGCGCGATTCGAAACGCCCCAGCCCCGACGGGGCGTGCTGCGTGACGACGATCTCGGCGTCGGCTAGGTCATCGACCACCGACGCGATCGCCTTGACCAGGTGGGCGTCGTCGCGCCCGGCGATCACCAGCACCGGCAGCGCATCCGAGTTGCGCAGGTCGGCACTGGGAATCCAGCCTTCCGCCAACGGCGCGGCGGCGGGCACCCACACTATGGCGCAACCGATCTCGGCGAGCTGCTTGTCGACCTCGCGGGTGTAGGCCGGAGCGGCGGCCGCCAACACCGACTTGGTGAACGCGTTCTGATCCGGCCCGCCCAGCGCTACTCGGGTATCGGGCAGGTTGGAGTCGACACCGAGCTTCCCGTAGCGCGGCTTGTCGGCGCTGCTGCAGGTCGCCGTGACGCCGGCCCGCACCAGCGCCACCACCAGGTCGCGCGCCAGCCGGCCGCCCATAGGCTCGGTCGGCGCGACGACTTCGGCCACCGACACCGCACGCACGCCGTCGCCGACGCGCACCCTGGCCGCCGACGACACCCCGAACCAGCCGTAGGCCGGGTTATCCAGTGTCCACGGATGATCGGCAGTGTCCACCGATTCAGAGTCGTTGTGCAGCAACGCAAAACCGCGACCGACTACGGCGTCGCCGACTTCGCTGACCGGCATCGCACCCGGCACCGGACACGGCCAGCGCAGCCGCAGCAGTCGGTCCTCGCCGATGAAGTCGTCGATGGCGGTGGCGCAGTCGACTCGGTCGACACCGCGCCACAACGTCAGCGTCTGGGTGTAGCGCAGCGTGTCACCGATCCGGCCTTGCACGATGAAACGCTGGCCCAACGGACTGCGGTAGGCCTG
>NZ_DATNJW010000182.1:0-4722 GCF_035603715.1 Mycobacterium sp.
GTATTGGGCGGTGATCGCCGCGTTCGTGATCTTCGCCGGCACCAACTCCTGGGCCGAAACCCTCGACAAGGGCTGGCAGCGGTTACTCGGCACGGTGCTCGGTGTGCCCAGTGGCGTGCTGGTCGCCACGCTGGTGTCGGGGAACACCATCGCCTCGTTGGTGATGATCTTCGTCTGTTTGTTCTGCGCTTTCTATTTCATGAAGGTCACCTACAGCCTGATGACCTTTTGGATCAGCACCATGCTGGCGTTGATGTACGGTCTGCTCGGCGAATTCACTTATGGTCTGTTGCTGTTGCGGATCGAGGAGACCGCCGTGGGCGCGGTCATCGGGATCGCGGCCGCCGTGCTGGTATTGCCGATCAACACCCGAGCGAAGATTCGCGGCGACGCCCACACGTTTTTCCTGACGCTGTCCGATCTGGTCGAGGCATCGGTCGCCAGTCTCCTGGGTACTCCCGCACCGGCACGCTTGACCGAGACCGCACGCCAACTCGACCGCGACCTGGCGCAGTTCCGGATCACCGCCAAGCCGATGAGCGCCGGGGTGGCCGGATTAGCGGGGCGCCGAACCATGCGGCACGGCTTGCGGATGCTCACCGCGAGCGATCGCTACGCTCGAATCTTGGCCCGCAGCAGCGAGATACATATCGACACGCCCCCAGAACTCGCCGACGCGATCAGATCAGCCGCCAGCCAGGTCCGGCGCAACATCGACGTGCTGATCACGTCGCTGGAGTTCAACCAGGCCGCGACGCTCTTTCCGTCCACCGACTACATCGACATCGCGGAGACTCTCGCCCGCCGGCATGTCGATGAGCCGCTTGCTCCGCATCACCGACGGTTGATGAACGCATTGCATGCGCTGCGCCAGATCGACCGCGTCGTGATCAACGCGGCCACCGACCTTGGGGCCGACAATGAGGCGCTGTTGACCGTCGGGCGAAGGACTGTCTAGTATTTTGGGTTGTGTCTCCCAATCTGGCACCCACGGTCGTTCTCGTCCACGGAGCGTGGGCCGACGGGTCGAGCTGGGCCCGCGTGATCAGCGGTCTGCAGCACGCCGGGATCGACGTGACCGCCGCTCCCATCCCGCTCACCACCCTCGGCGACGACGTGAACGCGGTCATCCGGGCGATCGATCGAACCGAAGGACCCGTCGTGCTGGCCGGCCATGCGTACGCCGGCGGCGTTATCGGCGCCGTCAGCCATCCACGCATCAAGGCGCTGGTCTACGTAGTCGCGTTGGCGCCTGACGAAGGCGAAACCGTCGCCGACGTCTTCTACCGCGATCCCCCGCACCCCCAAGCGCCAGAACTCAAACCTGATGACAACGGCTGGATTTGGTTGCCCGAGAACGCCTTTGCTACCGCATTCGCACAGCACGCCACTGCCGAAGAACAAGCCCTGCTCGCCGCGGTTCAGCGACCTATTGCCGCTCCGTGCATCCAGCAGGCGGTCCCGAGACCCGGATGGAAAGACCTGCCGAGCTGGTTTCTCGTCGCAGAAGAAGACCGGATGATCAACCCGGCCACCCAACGGTTCATGGCCGAACGCATGCAGGCCCGCACCCGTACCGAAAAGTTCGACCACGCCCCGTTGATCACGCAACCGCAAGCCGTCGTCGACATTCTGACCGAAGCGGTCCAGAGCGTCTAACCCCCTTGGCGGACAAGGAAATCCAGCACCGCGTCGGCGAATAGATCGTTACGGTCGCCGGCGACCATGTGGCCCGCGCCTTGCACGTCGACGAACTCAACCTGCGGGAAGCGGGCCAGGAACTCGTCAGCGCGGTCCTGGCTGACCAGGTCGCTCACTTGACCGCGTACCAGCAATATCGGCACGCCGCCGGCCAGGATCGCTTCCACGGCACCGTTCATCCGATCGACGTCAGACAGCTCGATGGGCGGAAGCGATGCCTTCTGGCTGATGAACTTCGGATCCCAGTGCCAATACCAGCGGTCGCCGCGACGACGCAGGTTGTTGCGCAAGCCATTCAGGTCAGTCGGTCGCGGCCGGTGCGGGTTGTATTCGGCGATCATGTCGGCAACCTCGTCGAGCGACTCGAAGCCGGTCTTCATCCGGTCGGCCATGAACGTGTGAATCCGATCGGCGCCGGACTGATTCATGTTCGGCACGATGTCGACCAGAACCACCGCGCGGGCGATGCCGGGTGAAATCTCGCCTGCCAGAAGCATTGTCGTGAAGCCGCCCAGCGATGCACCGACCAGAACTGGTTGCGGAGGTAGATGACGCAGCACCTCCTGGACGTCACCCGCGAAGCTGGCCAGCCGGTAGTCGCCGTCCTCCGACCAATCCGACTCGCCGTGGCCGCGGAAGTCGACCGTGACCGCTTGCCAGCCGCGCTCAGCCACTGCAGCGGCCGCTTTGCCCCACGAGCGGCGGGTCTGGCCGCCGCCGTGCAGGAACACCACCGCCGGGGTGTCCGGATCGCCCAGCCGGTCGGCGACGATGCGGGTGCCGCCGACGCCGCAGGTGGTGAACGTCTCAGGCGTGGTCGTCACTGGTCTCCCTTGCCCGTAGCTCTTTCCCCAGCGCCCGGATCTCGTTGCGCAGCTCCTCGATGTGAGCGACGGTAGCGGTCTGCATGACGCTCTCTTCCTCCGCCACCCGCTCGATGATCCACGACGCCAGGGCTGCCGTGACCACGCCGACCAGGCTGATGCCGCCGATCATCAGCAGCACCGCGATGACCCGGCCGGTGTTGGTCACCGGGTAGACGTCGCCGTAGCCGACGGTGGTCACCGTCGTAATCGACCACCACACCGCCTTGCCGAAGGAGTTGATGGTCGCGCCGTGCAGGTATCGCTCTTTGTCGAAGACGGCCAGCGAGGCGGTGTAGATCAACAGCACGACACCGGACACGGTGTAGGCGACGATGCGGCCGCGGAATGCGTCCCCGATTGCCTTCTGCAGCACCTCGATCAGAACAAGCAGGCGCAACAAGCGAAGTGGCCGCAGCAGTGGCAGCGTCACAATCGCGAAGTCGAGCAGGTGCCGCAGAAACCAGTGCCACCGATTGTCGGCAAGGCACAGTCGGACAACGTAATCCACGACGAATAAGCCCCAGATGGCCCAGTCGACCGCCCAGACGATGTGCGCCTCACGCCCCTGCGGCTGGGCCAGCACTTGCCTGGAGAACAGGACCAGGAATAGGACGGCGGCCGCGGCGAGCGGCCACTCGGAATGCCGCTCCCACCGCTGCAGCTTGGTTTCGGAGTCCATGCCGCGAAGTATCGCCGTTGGGCTGAGTGCTCGTTAGGAGATCTAGAAAATTAGCTGGTCCAGCGGGTTGGATCGCTCCAGCATGCCGAATGTCTCTTCGCCGTCCCAGCGATACCGCACACCGGCCTGCTGCAACGCCGGAAAACTGGGCATCTCCTGCTTGAGCGCTTGGCTGGAGAACATGTTGTCGTCGTGATACACGTCGTGGGTGGACAGGATCGTCTCGCCGTCGATATGCACTGTCCCGTTTGGTGTTTCCAACGTCAGCGCGACGTCTTCGCCGACCGGCTTCAGGTGTGTCAGCCACGGCGCTTCGACGACACGAGCGGGGACCAGGTCTCCGTCGCCGTCGAAGATGTAGCCCTCGTTGAAGGTTGGCTCCCCGTCGGGTCGCGGCGGGTAGGCAATGTAGCCGAAGGCGCGTCCACTGGGGAATAACGCCGACTGCCAGGCATGGCCCCAAAAGCCGGCCAGTTTCCGCACGCCTTGCCGCCGGATCCGCAAACCAGTGCCGCCGAACCTCTGCTCGTCGTCACCGACCTTCACCGTGCCCGTCGCGCGGAACAACTGCTCGTAGCGTGCGCCACCCATCAGCTTGCCCTCGATCGAGGTCTTCAACCGCTCCCCCGACTCCGCGGACAGGGTGCCCTGGACCCACGGCGGCACCGCCATCGCCGCCTCGACCTGGAAGCTGACGTCGACCAGCGGCCCGTCCTTCTTGCCCTGGATCAGATCCTGCGAGGACGTCTGGACCGCCTTGCCCTCGAAGGTCATCGTCCAGGTGTCGAACGGCGCGATGCAGCGGAACCCGAGTCCGCCGGCGCCGAGCACGGTCGGACGCCCGTCGGGCCCATCGACCGGCCAACTAAAACCGTTGTCACGCAACCGGAACACCCGCCCGTCCGGAAATGCGACGTTGACTTGGACGTCGTGCGCAGCCCAGTTCGCCGCGACGGCCTCAATTCCGATGCGCGGCAGTCCCACTGCGCCATGGTCGTCGACGACCCAGAAGCTCACCGAGTCGCGCATTTCCGGATCGTCGGGCTTGTGGGCGAATACCTGCTCACGCGCCGGGTCGATGCCACCGGTCAAATCAATTGCCATGCAAGCTCCTTGCGACGTAGTCGGCGAACAGCGGCCGGACCTTGTCGAGATCGATGCCGAACGCCACCGGGTCGGCGTGCGAGCTGGGCTCTCGTTCCAAGGCCGCCTCGGCCCACCAGGTGCGCATCCGCGATTCGAATTCGTCGCTGACCGGTTCGTCCAGCCAGGCGTACAGCCCGCGGACCTCGCGGATGGGATCGGCCTGCATGGCGCGAAAGTCGATGTCGTAAAAGCGTTTATCGGCCCCGCCGTCGCGGAAGCGCAGCGCTCGCCGCATGCCGACCGACCAGTGCTCGACGTTGAGTTGGCCGAGGTAACGGCGATCCAGATGATCGGTGAAACCGCCGACGATGTCGGCATAGAGATCGGCCA
>NZ_DATNJW010000183.1:0-4738 GCF_035603715.1 Mycobacterium sp.
GACCACCACAATCTTTTCCGCGCCAGACAATCGCGCGCCCTGAATCGCGCCGCTACCGATGCCGCCGCAGCCGATCACCACCACGGTGTCGCCCGGGCTCACCTTGGCTGTATTGACCGCCGATCCCCACCCGGTGGTGACGCCGCAGCCGAGCAGGCAGGCACGCGAGAGCGGCAGGTCATTGTCGATCTTGACGATTGAGCTGTCCGGCACGGTGCCGTACTGGGCGAACGTGCCCAAGAAACATGCCGCGCCGACGTCGCGGTCCCCGACCCGGCGCCGAAAGGATCCGTCGAGCTGGGCGCCGCTCAGTAGCAACGCGCCCTGGTCGCATAGATTCTGATGGCCGCTTGCACACCAGCGGCAGCGCCCGCACGCCGGGAGGAAAGACGCCACCACATGGTCGCCGGCCTGCACGTCCCGCACGCCGGGGCCGACTTCCTGCACGACGCCAGCCCCTTCGTGGCCACCGACGATGGGCAGCGGCACGGGAAGGTCGCCGGTGCGGACATGATGATCCGAGTGGCAGAGCCCGGCGGCCTCGAAGGACACCAGGACCTCGCCGTCCTGCGGACCGTCAAGGTCCAGTTCTTCGACACTCCATTCCGCGTTTGGCTCCCACAGAACCGCGGCATTCATCTTCATCGTGATCACCCCTGCAGCGAGATAGGTGGAGCGATCTTAGGACGGCCCAGACGCGCGACGGGAGGTATTAGGGCATTTACGTGCGGTGAGACGATGGCCGCCGACCACGGCAACGAACCAAATACTGGTGTTAATCGGGACAGCTGAAGACGGCCGAAACTCATGCCGAATGCCTTACAGTTGTCCAGTCGGTCGAGCCAGTGAAAGGGGCGCAGATCCCGATGCGCATTCCCCGATACCCCGACGACATCACCGTCGAGTGGTTGTCCACCGTGCTGAGCACTCGCGGCACGACTGTGCGGTTGTTCGGCGTCGAGGTGACCGCCATCGGTACCGGGCAGACCGGAGCGACGTATCGGGTCTCGCCGACGTACGCCGGTGATGCGGGCAGCCTGCCCGACACCTTTGTGATCAAACTGCCCGCGCAAGACGACACCGTGCGGGACCGCGTGACCATCGGCTACCGCAGCGAGTGCGCGTTCTACACCGGGGTGGCCGATCGGGTGCGGGTGCCGGTCCCGCAGTGCTTTTATTGCGAGATCAGCGAGGACGCGCTGGACTACGCATTGCTGCTGGCCGATCAGGCTCCGGCGGTGCAAGGCGACCAGATCGCAGGCTGCGGCGAGCGCGAGGCGCGACTGGTTGTGACGGCATTAGCCGGACTGCACGGGCCCAGTTGGTGTGATCCCATCTGGCTCGACTTCCCGGGGATCGCGTTCGCCCGACCGGACGAGGCGTCCGCCGGCGGTCTGGGCGAGGTGGCGCGCATGAGTGCCGAGATCACGTTGGACAAGCTCGGTGACCGAATGAGCGCAGCTGATCGGGAAACCTTCACCACCGCAATGGATTTGGTGACGCCCTGGCTGCTCGCCGAGCGAGACCGGTTCGCGCTGCTGCATGGCGACTACCGGCTCGACAATTTGTTGTTCTCTCCCGACGCCGCCGGCGTGACGGTGGTGGATTGGCAGACGCTCGGAGTGGGCCTTCCCGCGCGCGACCTCGCGTACTTCACCGCGACCAGCCTCAAGCCAGAGCTGCGCGCATCGATCGAACGCGACCTTGTCGCCGAATACCACCAAGCCCTTGCCGAGTATGGCGTCACCGGCTACGACCGCGAAACCTGTTGGCGTGATTACCGACTCGGCATGATCCAAGCTCTGTTGATCTCGGCGCTGGGATTCGCGTTCGCCACTGCTACCGACCGCGGTGACGACATGGTGCTGACCATGCTGGCACGGGGCTGCCAGGCCATCCGCGACCTCGGCACGCTAGATCTCATTGCTTGACGCGTCTCAGTACTGCGTGGAACCTTGATCGATCGGGATCGCTGCCGCGGTGATGTTTCGTGATTCGTCGCTGGCCAGCCAACAAACCGCATCGGCGATATCCTCCGGCTCGGCAACCCAATTCGGTAGAAACGGTGTGAGGGTGTTCGCCAGGTGCGGACTGGTCTCGATAAAGTTTGCCAAGGCGCCGACCATGTCACCGCCGCCCATTGCAGTGTTGACCGGACCGGGGTGCACACTGTTGACGCGGATCGAATGCACACCCAGCTCGGCGGCGAACGCGCGTGCCATACCGGTCACCGCGTGCTTGCTGGCGGTGTAGTGCACCATGAACGGCTGCATCTTCATACCGGCTGCGGAGCTGATCAAAATGATCGACCCACCGCGACCGCCGTCGATGATCTGCTGCGCGCCTGCCATCACGGTGTTCCACGTTCCGGTCACATTGACCTCCATCACGTCGCGAAACGATTCGGGAGTGATCTCGTTCCAGGCCTGGGGCGCTGTGATGCCGGCGTTGGCGACGATGATGTCCAGCCGGCCCAGGGTGGCGGCCGCGCTGCTGACCACGTCACGTAAGCCATCGAAATCACGAACGTCAATCGCGGAGGCAATGATTCGACGACCGGCGGCCTCGACGAGCCGAACGGTTTCGGCCAGATCCTCCGGTGTTGCCGAGTCGTACCGGACACAGGATGGAAGCTTGCCCGCGATGTCGACCGCGACGATGTCGGCGCCTTCCCGGGCCATCCGGACGGCGTGCGCACGGCCCTGGCCGCGCGCCGCTCCGGTGATGAATGCCACCTTGTCGGTCAACCGGCCGGTCATGTGCGCTCCGTATCGTAAAGGCCACTGTAACGGGGACGACAATACGTCACTGCTTGCGCTGGGCCGCCTTGACCAGGTTTGAACCGATGATCAGCCGCTGAATCTCGCTGGTTCCCTCGTACAGGCGCAGCAAGCGCACGTCGCGGTAGATACGTTCGACCGGCACCTCGCGCATGTATCCGCTGCCACCGTGGATCTGCACGGCGAGATCGGCGACCTTGCCGGCCATCTCGGTACAGAACACCTTGGCCGCCGACGGGGCGACCCGCCGGTCCTGATCAGTGAGCCACAACCGGGCGGCGTCACGGACGAGCGCGCGACCGGCCATCACCCCGGTCTGCTGGTCGGCGAGCATCGCCTGCACCAGTTGGAAGTTCCCGATCGGCGTGCCGCCCTGGGTGGCGGTCGCCGCGTAGTTGACGGATTCGTCGAGCGCCCGCTGCGCGGCCCCCACGGCCAGCGCAGCGATGTGAATCCGCCCGCGCGCCAACGAGGTCATCGCCGCGCGGTATCCGACGTCCTCGCTGCCGCCGACCAGAGCCCCGGCAGGTACACGGACGTCGGTGAAGCGCACGTCAGCGGTCCAGGCACCTTCCTGTCCCATCTTGGCGTCCTTGGTTCCAACCTCGACTCCGGGGGAGTCGGCAGGAACCAGGAATACGGCTATGCCCGGTCCGGCGTCATCGGCGGGACGGGTCCGCGCGAACACCACGAACAGGTCGGCAACTGGCGCATTGGTGATGAATCGCTTCTCGCCGTTGATCACCCAATCGCCTTCTGCGCCATCGCGAATAGCCTTGGTGCGCAATCCCGCCGGGTTCGACCCCGCCCCGGTTTCGGTCAACGCAAACGAGGCGACCTGCCCGGAAGCCAGCGACTCCAGCCAGGTGGCCTTCTGCTCGTCGGTGCCGAACCCCACCAGCACCTGACCGGCGATGCCGTTGTTGGTGCCGAACATCGACCGGAGCGCCAGCGAGGTATAGCCCAGCTCCATCGCCAGCTCGACATCTTGAGTGATGTCGAGCCCGAGCCCACCCCACTCCTGCGGGATGGCGTAGCCGAACAACCCCATGTCCTTGGCCAGTTTCCTAAGGTCGTCCGGCACCCGGTCGGCCGCCAGAATCTCGTGCTCGCGTGGGACGACGGCACTGCGTACGAACTGCCTGGTCTGGGCGAGGATCTGCTGGAAGTCGTCGTCGTCGACGACCGAGTTAGGCATGAATCAGCGCTCCCTTCGAGCGGTGCGATCGCGGGGCTGACACGCAAGTACGGAACCCCGCCGACTGTCTGCAGGCAGCGATCATATATGAAATATGATGTGCGATGATGTCCCGCATTCGGGGCCTGAACAGAAGGACGGTGATCGTGTGTCGTTGTTGACCGGTCAAACCGCAGTCATCACCGGTGGCGCCCAGGGGCTGGGTTTCGCCATCGCGCAGCGGTTCGTTGACGAAGGTGCCCGGGTAGTACTCGGTGACGTGAATCTCGAGGCAACGCAGTCCGCGGCTAAGCAGCTCGGCGGCGACGACGTCGCCATCGCCGTGCGCTGCGATGTGACATCCGGGAGTGACGTCGATGCACTGGTCGACTCGGCTGTCGACCGGTTCGGCGCGCTCGACATCATGATCAACAACGCCGGAATCACCCGCGACGCGACGATGCGCAAGATGACCGAGGAACAGTTCGATCAGGTGATCGCCGTGCATCTGAAGGGAACGTGGAACGGCTTGCGCAAAGCCGCAGCGATCATGCGGGAGAACAAGCGCGGGACGATCGTGAACATGTCGTCGATATCCGGGAAGGTCGGCATGGTCGGTCAGACCAACTATTCGGCGGCCAAGGCCGGCATCGTCGGTATGACCAAGGCGGCATCGAAGGAACTCGCCCACCTCGGTGTCCGGGTCAACGCGATCCAGCCCGGCCTGATCAGGTCGGCAATGACAGAAGCGATGCCGCAACGGATTTGGGACGCAAAAGTC
>NZ_DATNJW010000184.1:0-6173 GCF_035603715.1 Mycobacterium sp.
GGCGCGACTGGCCGGCTGGGAGGTGGTTGCCCTGGATGACGTTCACGATGGTGACGGCGGCGGGGATGAGCACGGGGGACAGGATCATCAGGAAGATCATGAATGGGATCAACATGGCTTTCACCTTTTCTCTGCGAGGGGGATGTGTTGTGACACTTGCTGATTCGAGATCTTTTTAGTTGTCCAACTACGCTGCGTTGCGTTCGTGATGAAATCTAGCTAGATCAATGCGGCGCAGCGACGTCGCGTACCAACCAACTTCGGGCGCATCGTTGTCGTCCGGCGACAAAGCGCCACCAATATGGGTGGGCTGCCCGGCCGTGGACCAGCCGTCTGCAGCCGCGGCCGAGGTTTGGCATTGTTCGTGAAACCTTTTGTCAGGCGCTTATTTGTGTCGCCAGGAACAATCCCAAATCGATGCGAGAAAACACTGGATAGTTGTGTTCTTCGGGTGAAAGCTTCGAGGATGACCAACACTGCACCACGGAGTCTGTTTCATCATTTTTGGAAAGCGACGTTGCTGTCGGGAGTGCTCACCGCGGTCGTGGGCGTCCTCATTCTGGCCTGGCCGGGAATATCGATTACCGTCGCGGCGGTCCTTTTCGGCGTGTATCTACTCGTGAGCGGGGTCGCGCAAGTGATCTTCGCGTTCACTCTGCCTGCGACGGCTGGCGGGCGCATCCTGCTGTTCCTGAGCGGCGCGGCATCCGTGGTCCTGGCGGTACTGGCCTTCCGCCACTTTGACTACGGATACGCATATCTGTTGCTGGCCATTTGGATCGCTGTCGGGTTCATCTTCCGCGGCGCGTCTACGGCGGCATCGGCAATCAGTGACCCCGTCCTTCCCGGACGAGGATGGGTGATCTTCTTCGGTGTGATCAGCTTTATCGCCGGCATCGTTGTCCTGTCCTGGCCGTTCGATTCGCTCGCCATATTGACACTCGTCGTCGGCAGTTGGCTTGTCGCCATCGGTGTGTTCGAAATCGTGCAGGCCTTCGGGATTCGCAAGGCGGGCCACACCGTCCACGATGTCGTCGCTCACGCCGTCGGATAGGTCGTCGCTAAAGCCATTCGGCTGACGGGGTGACAAAGCCTTAAGGCAGTCGCTGCTCGACCTCGAAGGCCAGGCAGAGTTCGGCGATGTCCTTGGGCCGCGAGAGTGACCGGTTGGTCAACTCCTCGATACGGCGAAGACGGTGCCGCACGGTGTTGGGATGGCAGAAGACCTTCCCCGCGGCCTCGTTGGCGGAGCCACCCGCCTGGAACCACGCCTCGAAGGTGTCGAGCAGGATCGTGCGTTCCTCGGCCGGCAGTTCGTTCAGTCGCCCTAGCACTGACGACTTGATTTTCGCCATGACCTCGGGCGCGCTCACCGCCGCGACCGCAAGAGGGGTGTCGTCGAACACCGTTACCAGCGAGTCGGCCGATGCCTTCCCGCTGACCGCCAGCCGGGCGAATCGCAGCGCACTGCTCGTTTCGGCCAGTTCGTGAAACGTTGGACTGATGCCGACCCGGGTGGTCGCAGTCTGGTGGAGTACGTCGATCAGCGTGCCGAGGGTGTGGGGCGTCGCGGGCTTCCGCAGATGGACGATGCCGACTTGCAAGTCCGGCAACAGCCGCCACGCCGAACGGATATCGCGGGTGGAGAGCTTGTTTTCGATCGCGGGCAGTCCCAATTTTCCAATCGCCGGCAACTCGGCTGCGACGACGACGTACGGTCCGGAGGTGGGCAGCCGGAGCAGGTCGGCTGCCTCCCAGAGGCTCTGCGTGTCGGTTATCCGTTGAGAGAGCAGCGCTTCGACCAGCGCCGACCGTTCTTCTTCCTGCTCGAGAATCTGCGCGGTCACTTGTTGGCGGTAGGCGCTGGTCATCGCCTGAGTGAAGGTGTCCTGCGCAAGAAAGATGCGTGCGGTGGCGTCCAGCATCGACTCGGTGGGTATCTGCGCGGCCCGTGCGGCAGCGAGGGTCTCCTCCCACATGAAGCGGAATCCGACCCGATAGGCGGTCATCACCGCCGGTAGTGGCACACCGGCGAGCGCACGCGCAGTTCCCGCCGCCTGGGCAGGCGATACATCGATGTTCGCGTGCCCCGAAAGTGAGTGGAAGACAAACGTCAGGTTTGCTTCGCAACTTGCCCGTACTTCGCCTTTCGTCACGACGGTGCCGTCGCGGTACGCCTCGATCTCCCGGCAGAGCCGATCGGCCAGCGCCTCTCCCAGTGCCGGGGCACGGGTCAGCATGAGCTTGCTGAGCTCGACAATGTGCGGATCGGCGGCATCACTAGGCCGGACGTCGTCGGCGTGTGGTACCGCGCTCATAGCCCCAAACCATAGGCTTGCTCGCTGGCCGGATGTGAGGGTCAACCGAAGTTGCTTGGTCGCGAACTTGTGCCCGGACACAGCTCCGGCCGGTCGATCGTGTAACCGCTCACAAGGACGGCAGCACGGTGGCCTGCGATGGTGGTGCTAGCGCCTGGTCGGCGCATCGTTTGTGACGATGCACCACACATAGGCGAGGTTCGGCAGCTGAGCAGCCTGTCCCAATGACGCCGACTTGGCTCTTCGCGAACGCTGACAGCGATATCGACAGCACCTAGGGGCGAGAGCCATGGACGAACGATCAACCGGCGGCGAACTTGCCGACGGGCAGCTCGATTTGGCAGCGGACAACGCCTGGATATACACGCAATATCGCCAGCTCGCCGCAGAGCAGGCGGCCTTGCGCCGACTCTCCACGTTGGTGGCCCGCGGAGTCGAACCGTCGGAAGTATTCGACGCGGTGGTGAAAGAAATGCGGCGATGCTTGCTCGTGGAAAGGGCCGGGTTGTTTCGCTACGAGACAAGCGGCGAAGTCACGCTGCTGGCTGCGGATTTCCGTTCCCCCGCACCGTTGAAGTGGCCCGTGGGCACCCGAACCCCGATGGACGGCGACACCCTGGCCACGATGGTGTACCGCACCGGCCGGCCGGCGCGGATGAACAGTTACGAGAACGCCGCCGGGTCGATAGCCGCACTCACGCGTGCGATGGGCCTGCGCGCGGCGGTGGGTATGCCCGTCGTCCTCGATGGACGGGTCTGGGGCCTGGCGGCCGTGGGTTCGGCTGAACCCGGGCCCATGCCGGCCGACACCGAGGCGCGCATCAGCGCCTTCGCAGAACTGGTCGGCACCGCGCTGGTCGCCGGATACCGCGACGAGCAGCGACGGCAAATGTTCGACGACGCATCGCGGCGCCCGTTATTGATCGACTCGCTGCTTGAGGGCCGAGTCGTCGACGACTGCAGCTTGTCCGAGCTAGCCGGCTCTCTTCGGCTGCCCAAGGACGGTCCCTTTGTGGTCATTGCCGCCGAGGTAACGTCCGCGGACAGCGAGCCGCTGCCGCTCATCGAGCCGAAATTGCGCAGCCTGGACGTGTATTCGGCATGGCGGCTGCTGCCCGACTGGCAGGTCGGGATCGTGCACCTTGCATCCGAGCAGCAACTCGACAGGGTTGTCGCTTTGGTGTCTCGGACGGCGGTCGGCCGGGTCGGGGTAAGCGCGAAATTCGACGATCTGCGGGAGGTACCACAGGCTCTGCACTTTGCCAAAGTGACCCTGCGGGGCCGGCCTGACGCCTCCACAGTCGCGGTATTCGACGGAACGATCCTGGCTACCGCCGCGCTCGCCGCCCCGGACGTGATGGCCAAATCGGCTGGCATCGCGTTGGCGTGTTTTGGCGACCTTCCTGACGAGGAGCGGGAGATTCTGTTCGAAACGTTTCAGGTGTGGCAGGAAACCGAGGCCTCGGTGGGCGCCGCCGCTGAACGACTGTGTTGTCATCCCAACACCGTGCGCTACCGCTTGCGCCGGATTGAGAAACGGACCGGACTCACGCTTTCGCGCCCAAGGGATGTCGCAGAACTGTGTTTGGCCTTCGAGATCTATCGCCGGCTCATCTAGCCGATCGGCGTGACCCTTGGCTGTTTGGCCGGCCGTGCTGCCGACTACTGCGTGGCAAACCGCACGGACGCCCGGTGTGCCGGTCGCTGTCGACGATGACAACACACACTCGGGCATGTTGTAAGCCTCCACATCGACACCAGCGTTGGCTCATTTAACGATTGAGGAGTTGACGAAAGGCGCGTGGCCTGGCATCGAAACCCATTGGCCTGCAACGACAGCAGGCGGTCAAGGTGCAAACATGTATCGATGATGTAAGGAGCAGCACGATGAATGGCATTTTGGCTGAACAGCAGTGGAAAGGAAAGCTGGTCGCCGGCGCCCTGGCCGCGATTTTAGGCGCCGTGCTGCTGGCGTGGCCTGGCCCGTCGATCCTTGTCGTTTCAGTCTTATTCGGCGTCTATCTGCTAGTGAGCGGATTCACCGAGGTGTATCTGGCGTTCACCTTGCCAACGTCGGCGCCCGCACGGGTCATGTGGTTCATCGCCGGCGCGTTGTCGGTAGTCATGGCGATTTTTTCCTTCCGGCACTTCGGCGAGGGCTACGCCGTCTTACTGCTGTCGCTGTGGATCGGAGTCGGCTTCACCTTCCTGGGCGTTTCCGAGATTGCAGTTGCCGGAAGCCTACCGGCGTTGCCCGGCCGGTTCTGGTACATCGTTACCGGCGTCATATCGATGATCGCCGGGGGCGTCGTGATTGCTTGGCCGTTTGATTCCATCGTTGCGCTCGACATCGTCAACGGCATGTGGCTGGTCCTGATCGGCTTGGTGCAAATCGTGCAGGCGTTTCGGATCCGCAAGGACGCCAAGAAGATACGCCGAACACTCGACCCTGTCTCTGAACCGATGGCGGCGTGAGATCCCTCGGCGTCTAACGGGAGGACGCAGTGTTCATGCCGGCAATGCGGTCCAACATAGTCGTCGGTGTCGACGGGTCGCCCGCGTCCGATGCCGCTGTCCGCTGGGCGGCACGCGAGGCCATGATGCGTGTGGCGCCGATCAAACTCATAAACGTTGTCGCTCCGACGCTGGCCAGCTCGGCGATGGCCCCCAACCACACCATTACACAAGGGGAGGAACTCCGCGCGCGCCAGATCCTCAAGGAGGCAGGACGAATCGTCGAGCAACTGGCCGGTGAGAATCGGCCGGACATCCGCACCCAGCGGCAGTACGCCGGTGTGGTGCCGACGCTAGTCGAGGCATCACACGATGCGCAGATGGTCGTGGTCGGCAGCAGCCGGCGCGCGTTCGGCCGCGGGATGCTTGGCCCGGTCATCGCGGGGCTGCTCCACCATGCGAACTGCGCAGTGACAGTCGTTCCTGATCCAGAATCGGCACAGGATGAGATCGGTGACGCACCGGTTCTTGTCGGCATCGACGGCTCAACAGCGTCGGACGGAGCCGCTGCGACAGCCTTCGATGAAGCTTCGCGGCGCGGAGTCCCATTGCTGGCGCTGCTGGCCTGGAGCGATGTGGGAGTTTTTCCGATCGTCGGCATGGATTTGAGAACCTATCGCGACAAAGCCGCAGAGCTGCTAACTGAGCGACTGGCCGGTTGGCGAGAATGCTACCCAGACGTGCAGGTGCAAAGCCGACTCGTCTGTGACGTGCCGGACCGTTGGCTGGTCGATGAGTCACGCAATGCCCAGCTCGTAGTTCTGGGAAGCGGTGGCCGCGGCGGGTATGCCGGAATGCACTTGGGCTCCGTTACTTCCGCGGTCGTTCGGTCCGCGCGCGTTCCAGTCATTGTTGTCCGCGACGGCCGGCATGAAACGGACCATGGGTGGATCCGACGCGTGTGGGGTTGGACCTGACCAGTCCCCAGTCGATCGTTACCCGCCTCATATAGCCGGCGCGGAATCCGAACGGCCGGATGCTGATTCGTCGATGGGGCACCTGAGCACGGGCGACCTTGCTCTCAGGCGTGGCGTCATCGAGGTTGGCGGAAAGGATCCCAAATTAGGTCGTTTACTCCTGAATTGGGATGTGCCGCCAGGCCCATGGCTTCATAACCCCGGTGTCGAAATGTCGTTTCCGAGCGGGTTCGCGAGCATTTCGGCGAAATGCACGGGTGTCCACTACATCATCGCGGCGTGGAGATTGTCCGTACGCACATCGATGTCGATCACTCGCTGAACAACAATCGGATTGCGGCGGGAATCATCACCCCCGCGCTCAGTAAGGAAAGGGGCTGCCATGTGTAACGGCCATCTGGCTGATCCGGTCTCGACGCGGGAA
>NZ_DATNJW010000185.1:0-3021 GCF_035603715.1 Mycobacterium sp.
CCATCTGGAAGCCCTCGATGTCGACCTGCCGGCGGGCCAGGTCCAGCGACGCCAGCAGTTGCTGGTTGGGCGACGTCGAGGTGTGGGTCAGAAACGCCTCGCCGAATGCATCGCGAGACTGCGAGTTGAAGTCCTGGTCGCGGATGTGGATCATCGACGCCTGTCGCAACGCCGACAGCGACTTGTGCGTCGAGTGCGTGGCGTAGACCCGGACCCGGGCCCGACTGGGATCGGGAAGCAGCCGGTGCTCACCCCATTGACTGCGGTCGATCCCCTGCATCGACTCTTTCCACTGCAGATACTCCTGGGCGTAAGCCGGTGACGAGAGCATCGATTCGAGTTGTTCGGCGGCGATCATCGCGGTGCGTTGCCGCGCCCACGGCACGGCGGTGGCGAACGCGTACCACGCCTCGTCCCACAGGAAGCAGATGTCCGGCTTGATCGCCAGCACCTCTTCCATCACCCGCCGCGGGTTGTAGACGACGCCGTCGAACGTGCAGTTGGTGAGCGACAACATGCGCACCCGGCCCAACTGCCCGGCGGCTTCCAATTCGAGCAGCGCTTTTTTGATGGTCTGCAGCGAGACGGCGCCGTAGATCGCGAACGGCTGGAGCTCGTAGGCATCCAGGTAGAGCGGGTACGCTCCGGCCAGCACCAGGCCGTAGTGGTGCGACTTATGGCAATTGCGGTCGATCAGCACGATGTCGCCCGGCCGGGTCAGCGCCTGCCCGACGATCTTGTTCGCGGTCGACGTTCCGTTGGTGACGAAGTAGGTCTGGTTGGAGTTCCAGGTATGCGCGGCCTTGTCCATCGCCTTTTTGATGTTGCCGTGCGGGTCCAGCAGCGAGTCCAATCCACCCGAGGTGGTCGAGGTCTCGGCCATGAAGATGTTGCGGCCGTAGAACTCCCCCATGTCCTGCAGCGTCTTGGAGTTGAAGATGCTGGCACCGCGGGCGACCGGCAGCGCATGGAATTGACCGGCCGGCCGTGCCGCGTAGGCCCGCAGCGCGTCGAAAAACGGTGTGGAGTAACGGTTCCTGATACCGGCGAGCACAGTGGTGTGCAGGTCGGTGACGTCGTTGAGCCGATAGAAGGTGCGGTCGTAGACATCGGATTGGTCCTCAGCCTCGGCGGCGATTGACTCGTCGGTGAGCAGGTAGAGGTCGATGTGTGGCCGCAGTTCGCGGATCCACTCGCCGCACTCGACCCAGTCGTGGGTGCGGTCGGTGGCGATCACGTCGTCGTTCCGCCCGAGCAGTGTGGTCATCAGCGGCACCCGGTCGTGAGACCGCAGCGGAATGTCATGCCGAATGATCGCCGCCTGGATCTCGCCGTTCAGCGCGACCGCGGTGATGGCGTCTTCAACGCTGGAGACCACCAGCAACTCGAACTGCACATCGTCGCCGACGTCGCGGACCGCGCGCAGGCTCTCCGCGAGCCCTTCGGGCGCATTGACCGGGGCGTCGTCGGCGAGCAGGACGGTGTAGAACTGCTGCTCCTTGGCGCGGGCCACCAATTCCTGATCGGCCAGCGACGACGAGGTGTCGAACAGCGCTGCGCGGTCGCCGTATTCGGACAGCAACCGTACGGCCAGTGACACCTGCTCGGCGAGGCTGACCGTGGCGAGCTGATCTAGATAGCCGCAGTACGCCGCGAGGTTCTCCGGGCCCGGGTAGATCCAATAGCGCTCGTAAGCGCCGAGCCGGTTGAGCAGACGCCGCACCCGGGCGACTTCGTGGCTGGTGTCCATCCCCGCGCGGTCCACCACGGCCAACTGATGGCATGCGTCGTCGAGCAGGTTCCAGGTGTCGATGCGCGAATACGACGGATTGGCCACCGCCGCCAGCGCGGAAACACACAGCCGCCTCGGGTGCCTGCCGTCTCGGTCCATCACCTCAGTGTGTCCCTCCGTCGACAGCGATGCGGGCGTTTTGTCACCTGTACCCGGATTGCCCCAACTGCCACACCGGACTCTCGCCGCCAACCCGGGTTCAGGCCTCGAAGTCGTCGTCGAGTTTCCGACCGCGGGTGATCGGAATCCAGCGGCGTGGTGCGACCTCGGTGGCGTCGGACAGCGATCGCACAACGGCTTGCGTCAACGCCATGATCGCGGCCATCACCGGAAGCAATGGCCGAAACGGCGTGACGGCCGTGCGAACCGTCTCGATGCGACGGGCCAGCACGAGACGCTCGATCGAGTGATACAGCCAAGCGCCGACCCCGAGCGCATAGATCGCCAGCGCCGCCGCGATCGCCGCCTGCCCGTAGGCCGCGCACATCACCGCGCCCAGAATCACCGTCGCCGCCAGAATGGCGGCGATCAGAGCGCGCAGCTCCAGCCGGGTCATGAATCGCCGGCGTCCCGAACCGCTTGAGCGGCTGCCCGGATCTGCGGTGTCACCAGCATCACCTGGCCCAGCACCCCGTTGACGAACCCGGGCGAGTCGTCGGTGGACAGCTCTTTGGCCAGCTCGACCGCCTCGTCGACCGCGACCGGCGCGGGCACGTCGTCGGCGTGCAGCAGCTCCCACACCGCGACACGCAGGATGGCCCGGTCCACGGCGGGTAGCCGTTCCAGCGTCCAGCCCTGCAGGTGCGACGCGATCAAGTCGTCGACGTGCGCCGCGTGCTCGGTGACGCCGCGCGCCACCGTCACCGTGTACGGGTTCAGCGGCGCCACATCAGATTTGGCCGCCGCCAATGCGGTCCGGGCGTCGGCCGCCTCGGCCGGGGTCAATCCGCGAGCCTCGGCTTCGAACAACAAGTCGACGGCGCGCTTACGCGCCTGGTGCCGTCCCCGGACGGGCCGGCTCACGCGTTGACACGTCCCAGATAGCTGCCGTCGCGGGAGTCGACCTTTAACTTGTCGCCGGTGTTGATGAACAGCGGAACCTGGAGCTCGGCGCCTGTCTCGACGGTCGCCGGCTTGGTGCCGGCGCTGGATCGATCACCCTGCAGACCCGGCTCGGTGTGCGTGACCACCAATTCGACGGTCACCGGCAGCTCGATGTACAGCGGCGC
>NZ_DATNJW010000186.1:0-7951 GCF_035603715.1 Mycobacterium sp.
GTCACCTGCACGTCGCTGCCGACCGTCAGCAGAAAGTGCAGCGCTTTGGCCAGCACCAGGTACGCCAGCACCGCGCCGGTGACGAACAGCAACGCGGCCGGCACGACGAATGCGACGGCGAAGCGCCGTTCCTTCTTGTACAGCCCCGGGGTGATGAACGCCCAGAGTTGGTAGAACCACATCGGGCAGGCCAGCACCACCCCGGCCGTCAACCCGACCTTCAACCGCAACATGAACTGGTCGAAGGGCGCCGTGGCCAGCAGCCGGCACTGGCCGTTGGCAATGTCCGCCCGCGCAGAGGGGGGCAGCGCACAGTAGGGGTGCCGCAGCCACTCGCCCAGACTTTCCAACCCGAACAGCGGGTGGGAATACCAGACGAAACCCAGTGTCGTGGTGAGCGCGATAGCCGCCAACGAGAGCAGCAGTCGCGCGCGCAACTCGGTGAGATGGTCGACGAGCGACATGGTCGCGTCGGGGTTGATGCGGCTACGACGGAAACGCGGATCTAGCCGCCTGAATAAACCGGTGGTGCGCACAGTGAATTGGCGCTCGGGCGCCGCGGGGGCGATGCCAGGCTAGGCCGGCCGACCGTCAGCCGCGGGCGGTTCGACCCGCTCGGAATGCACCGGCTGAACCGGCGCGGCTTGGGTGGCGGGCGTTTCGGGTTTGTTGTCGCTTTGCAGTTCGCGGACCTCGGACTTGAAGATCCGCATCGACTTGCCCAGTGAGCGAGCGGCCTCGGGAAGCCTCTTGGCGCCGAAAAGAACAATCACCAGGACCGCGATGATAGCCAGGTGACCCGGAGTCAGAGCATTCACTTTTATTTACCTCCAGATGTCACAACGATGCTACCGCAGCGTTTGGTTCATCAGCCGGACCGCGCCGCGGCCTGGTAGGACTCCAGCGCGGCCGCGGCGGCCTCACGCACCCGTGCGGCCAGCGATTCCGGCCCCAAGACGCGCACCGCCGACCCCATCCCCAGCACCTGACGGGCCATCCAGTCTTCCGAGGCATAGGTCATGGCCGCCTCACAGTAGCCGTCAGGCAGGTCATGGAGCAGACGCATCGGAAAGTACTCGAACATCCACGAGGCCTCGGGCGCCAGCTGCAGTGTCGCCGACGGCAGCGACGGGTCGGCATCGAACAGCGACGTGTCCGGCGGCGCCTGGAGCGCGGGTTCCGGTGGCGCGGAATGCTCGTCGAGGACGCTGGCATCGACGATGCGGTCGAACCGGAACAGCCGCACGCCCTCGGCTTCCCGCGACCACGCCTCCAGGTAGCTCTGATCGCCGACCAGCACGACGCGAATCGGGTCGACGATCCGGGTGGACAGCGTGTCGTGCGAGGCGGCGTAGTAGTCGATGCTCAGCGCCCGGCGGTCCCGGACCGCGGCCCGCACCGCGGCGGCGGCGTGGCTCTCGACCGGTGCGGGCTCGTCGACCGCGGCGACGTCATTTCCGTGTCCGGCGGCTCCGGCCGCGGCCTCGATTTTGGCGATCGCGCTACGCGCCGCCTCCGGATCGACCACGCCGGGGATGTCGGCGAGTGCGCGCAACGCCACCAGCAGGCCGGTGGCCTCCGGCGACGTGAGCTGCAACGGCGTGTCCATCCCCGCGGAGAACGTCACCTCGACGGTGTCACCGGTGAATTCGAAGTCGATCAGGTCGCCCGGGCCGTAGCCGGGCAGGCCGCACAGCCACAGCTGGTCGAGGTCCTCCCCCAGCTGCTTGACCGAAACGCCTAGGTCAGATGCCGCCTGGGCGCGGGTGACCCGCGGGTTGGCCTGGAAGTACGGCACCATGTTCAGCAACCGCACCAAGCGCGTCGACACCGGTGTCATGCCTCCCCCTCTCCAGCGTGGGCGCGCAACCGGCCCAACACCTCGTCGCGCAGCGAGTGCGGTTCCAGCACCACAGCGTCGGGGCCGTATCCGGCGATGTCGCGCGCCACCCGACCGGTCGTTCCGATGTCCAGTTCGATGACGTCGCCGTCGCGGCCGTTCACCCGCCGAGAACCCAGCGATGTCCCGGCGCGCCGCAGCGCGGTGGCCCGCCCGTCGGCGACCCAGACCTGAGCCCGCACGCCCGTCGGTGGGTCGCCGACGGCGTTGGCCACGATCTCGCGCAGGTCGGCGTCCACGGGCCGGGTGACGGCGCCGGCGGGACCGATCGGTGTTACCTCGTCGCCGATCCGGGACAGCCGGAAGGTGCGGGTGGCGCCGCGGTTGCGGTCGTGCCCGACGAGATACCAGCGGCCTTTCTCGGTCACCACGCCCCACGGTTCGACGGTGCGCACGGTGTATGGATCCGTGCGGGATGGTCGGTGCGGAAACTGCACGGCCTGCCCAGCGTCGATCGCCGAGAGCAGCAGTCCGAGAACGCCTTCCGATCCACGTAGTCCCACGCGTCCAGCCGGTGACGCGATGGCGATCGGCGCGAGCGGGTCGACGTCGACGCCCGCGGCGCGCAGCTTGAGCAGCGCACCCTGGGTGGCGGTGATCAATTCCGGCGACTCCCACAGCTGGGTGGCCACGGCGACCGCGGCGGCCTCGTCGCCAGTCAGTTCGACCGCGGGCAGCGCATACGCGTCGCGGTTGATCCGGTAGCCCTCGATCGGATCGAACGACGACACCCTGCCGGTTTCCAGCGGGATGCCCAGATCGCGCAGCTCATTCTTGTCACGCTCGAACATTCGCGAGAACGCTTCGTCGCTGGCGCTGTCCGCATATCCCGCCACGCTGGACCGGATCTTCTCCGCGGTGATATAGCCACGGGTGGACAACAGCGCGATGACGAGGTTCATCAATCTTTCGACTTTGGAAACCGCCACCCGCACCACCCTAATTGCCGGAATCTCCCGCGGAATTCACCGGCTCATCCCCGATGCGCCCCGGACTGCATCGCCGTCGGGCTACATGCTGGCGATCAGCCTCTTGACCCGCTCGTCCACTGACCGGAACGGATCCTTGCACAGCACAGTGCGCTGAGCCTGATCGTTGAGCTTGAGGTGCACCCAGTCGACGGTGAAGTCGCGGCCTGCGGCCTGGGCGGCGCTGATGAACTCGCCGCGTAGCCGCGCCCGGGTGGTCTGCGGTGGCTGATCCACCGCGGCGTCGATCTCCTCGTCGGTGGTGATACGGGTCGCCAGGCCTTTGCGCTGCAACAGATCGAAGACGCCGCGGCCGCGCTTGATGTCGTGGTACGCCAGGTCGAGTTGGGCGATCTTCGGGTCGGACAATTCCATGTCGTAGCGATCCTGGTAGCGCTGGAACAGCTTGCGTTTGATCACCCAGTCGATCTCGGTGTCGACCTTGGCGAAGTCCTGGCTTTCCACGGCGTCGAGCTGGCGACCCCACAGGTCGACGACCTGCTCGATCTGGGGGTTGGACTCGCGGGTCTGCAGATGCTCGACGGCGCGCGCGTAGTACTCGCGCTGGATGTCCAGCGCACTGGCCTGACGGCCGCCGGCCAGCCGCACCGGCCGCCGGCCGGTGACGTCGTGGCTGACCTCGCGGATGGCGCGGATCGGGTTGTCCAGTGAAAAGTCCCGGAACGCCACGCCGGCTTCGATCATTTCCAGCACCAATGATGCGGTGCCCACCTTGAGCATGGTGGTGGACTCGCACATGTTGGAGTCGCCGACGATGACGTGCAGGCGCCGGTACTTCTCGGCGTCGGCGTGCGGCTCGTCGCGGGTGTTGATGATCGGGCGGCTCCGGGTGGTAGCCGAGGAGACGCCTTCCCAGATGTGCTCGGCGCGCTGCGACAGGCAGAAGGTAGCGGCCTTGGGGGTCTGCAGCACCTTGCCGGCGCCGCAGATCAGCTGGCGAGTGACCAGGAACGGCAACAGCACATCGGAGATCCGGGAGAACTCGCCGGCCCGCACGATCAGGTAGTTCTCGTGGCAGCCGTAGGAGTTGCCCGCCGAGTCGGTGTTGTTCTTGAACAGGTAGATGTCACCGCCGATGCCCTCATCGGCCAGCCGCTGCTCGGCGTCGATCAGCAGGTCTTCGAGCACCCGCTCGCCGGCGCGGTCATGGGTGACCAGCTGGACCAGGCTGTCGCATTCGGCAGTCGCGTACTCCGGATGGCTCCCGACGTCCAGGTACAGCCGTGCGCCGTTGCGCAGGAAAACATTGGAGCTGCGGCCCCAGGAGACCACCCGTCGAAACAGGTAACGGGCGACTTCGTCGGGCGACAAACGGCGATGACCGTGGAATGTGCAGGTGACACCGAATTCGGTTTCGATGCCCATGATTCGTCGCTGCACAATTCGAGCGTACTGGGTCAACCCGCAACTGGTGTGTAACCCCCGCCGACGGGTCGGTGGCGAGGCCGCAGCAGCCCGCGTCGACTCCAGCCACGGGAATCCTGACAACACGAAAGCGACTGCTGTCGAAGCCCGTTCACGCCTTGGCAGGTTCTGGCGCTTCGCCGAACCGGCTCAACGCCAGCGTCGCGAAGACGGCGACCACGAAGCCGGCCACCACCAGCCAGCCCAGGCCTGGACGGGTCTGGTCACCCAGCCACGCCACCCCGACCAGCGCCGGGCCCACCGTCTCGCCGACAACCATCCCGGCGACGGCGGTGGTCACCGATCCGCGGCTCAAAGCGGAAGTGAGCAGCAGAAAGCCCGCCAACCCGCCGGCGATCACCGCGTAGACGGCGGGATTGGTGTAGAACGCCGCCTTGGTCGGATCGATCGGATCGATCAAGCGGACGGCGATCTCGACGACGCCGAAGCCGGACCCGGCCCCCAAACCCAGGACCAGGGCGCGGGTGCGGTCGCTCAGCCGGCCCGCGGCCGCGCCGGCGATGAACACCACGGCGACGATCACCAGCAGCGCCCAGCCCAGCTGGGGTGGCCCGTGCCCGGAGCCCTCCGGACCGGCGGCAAGGCCGAGCATCGCCAGGCTCGCGCACACCACGGCCACGGCGGCCCACTCGAGGCGTGACAATCGCGTATGCAGCACCCATGCCGCCACGATCGCGGTGACGGCCAACGACGCGGCGATCGCGGCGGCCACGACGTAGATCGGCACCAACCGCAGCGCTGCCACTTGTAAGAGAAAGCCCAAGCCGTCCAGCCCGATGCCGACCAAATAGCGCCACTGCCGCAACGCCCGCAGTAGCAGGGCCGCGTCCACTCCGGAATCGCTGTCGCCGGGATCCACCGAGCGGGTCGCCGCGGCCTGCAGCACCGTTGCGGTGCCATAACACACCGAGCAGCCCAGCGCGAGCAGCAAGCCAATCAGCACGAGCCAGAACCTATTTCGACGATTCCTCCGCCGAGTCGCTGTCGGACTCGGCGTCGTCAGGCTCAGGCAGCAGCCGCTCCAGCGCGGCACCGGTGATCCGCCGGAATGCCCGCCGCGGCCGGTTGACGTCGAGGATGGCTACCTCCAGCGTCGTGACGTCCAGTGTGTTGTCGTCGCCGTTGCCGCTGCCGGCCTTCAAGGCGTTGACCGCGATATGCACCGCGTCGGCCAAATTGGCGTTCTCGGCGTAGGAGTCCTTGAGTGCAGTGGCGATCGGCTCGGTCGTACCGCCCATCACCACGAAATGCGGCTCGTCGGCGATCGACCCGTCGTAGGTAATCCGGTACAGCTCAGGCGGTTTGGTCTCGCCGTAGTGAGCAACTTCGGCGACGCACAGCTCAACCTCGTATGGCTTGGCTTGTTCGGTGAAGATGGTTCCCAGCGTCTGCGCGTACACGTTGGCCAGCTGCCGTCCGGTCACATCGCGGCGATCGTAGGCGTAGCCGCGGGTGTCGGCGAACTGAATTCCGCCGCGGCGCAGATTGTCGAACTCGTTGAACTTTCCGGCGGCGGCGAAGCCGACTCGGTCGTAGAGTTCGCTGATCTTCTGCAGCGATCGCGACGGGTTCTCCGCGACGAAGAGCACACCACCGGAGAAAACCAGTGCGACGACGCTGCGGCCTCGGGCAATACCCTTCCGCGCGAGCTCGCTTCGCTCGCGCATCGCCTGCTCGGGCGAGATGAAGTACGGGAAACTCATGAATCACTTCCCGCACGGTCGGCGTCCGGGCCGAAAGTGTCGGCGCGGGAGCGCCTTTCGATGACCTCCCGAGCCAGCTCGGCGATGCGTGGCTCGGCCACGTTGGACGCACCGTCGGCGCCGATCGTGACCGCGGTCGGGTAGATCCCGCGGACCAGGTCGGGCCCGCCAGTGGCCGAATCGTCATCGGCCGCGTCGTACAGCGCCTCGACGGCAACTCGCAGCGCCGAATCAGCATCCGTCACTTGCGAATACAACTTCTTGATCGACGATTTCGCGAATATCGATCCCGAACCGACCGACTGGTAGCCCTCTTCTTCCAGGTTCCAGCCACCGGCCGCGTCGAAGGAGACGATGCGGCCGGCCTTCTGCGAGTCAGGATCGTGGATGTCGAAGCCGGCCAGCAGCGGCAGGGCCACCAGGCCCTGCATCGCCGCAGCGAGGTTGCCGCGCACCATGATCGCCAACCGGTTCACCTTGCCCGCGAAGGTAAGCGGCACGCCTTCCAGCTTTTCGTAGTGCTCGAGCTCGACGGCGTACAGCCGGGCGAATTCGACGGCGATGGCCGCGGTGCCGGCGATCCCGGTCGCGGTGTAGTCATCGGTGATGTACACCTTCTGCACATCACGACCCGCGATCATGTTGCCCTGCGTCGAACGCCGGTCGCCGGCCAACAGGACCCCGCCCGGGTACTTCAGCGCGACGATCGTCGTTCCGTGCGGCAGCTGAGAACTCGGCGTGATCGCGTCGGCGCTACCGATGCCCGCGGGCAGCAGTTCGGGCGCCTCACGGCGCAAATAATCAGTGAATGAGGAAAGGCCGCCGGAGGCGGTTCCGGGAAGTGCAGAGTTGTTGGCCAGGCGATCGCGGTTGGGCCAGGTCACTGTCCGCCCTTTTGGACGTATGCGCGGACAAAGTCTTCGGCGTTCTCTTCCAGAACATCGTCGATCTCATCCAGCAGGTCGTCGGTTTCCTCGGTCAGCTTCTCGCGACGCTCCTGGCCCGCGGCCGTGCTGGCAGTGGGGTCGTCGTCATCGCCGCCGCCACCGCCGCGCTTGGTCTGCTCCTGGGCCATCGCTGCCTCCTGCATCGTCATCGGGCGTGAAACACGCCCGTTGTTCTCCACCCTACCGGTCAATAGCGTTATTGCTCAGGCGAAAGCCCGGTGTCCGGCGCCTCAGGTGGTCAGCTGCTCCACCAGCTCGACCGCGCTGTCCACCGAATCCAGCAGCGCCCCGACGTGCGCTTTGCTGCCGCGCAGCGGCTCCAGCGTCGGAATTCGCACCAGCGAATCGCCACCGAGATCGAAAATCACCGAGTCCCAGCTGGCCGCCGCGATGTCGGCGCCGAAGCGGCGCAGGCATTCCCCGCGGAAGTAGGCCCGGGTGTCCGTCGGTGGGTTGTCGACCGCGTCGATCACTTGCTGTTCGGTGACCAGACGCTTCATCGAGCCGCGCGCGACCAGCCGGTTGTACAGACCTTTGTCCAGCCGGACGTCGGAGTACTGCAGGTCGACCAGGTGCAGCCGGGGTGCGGACCAACTCAGGTTCTCCCGGTGCCGGAAGCCTTCCAGGAGTCGCAGCTTGGCCGGCCAGTCCAGCAGCTCCGCGCACTCCATCGGGTCGCGCTCGAGCTGATCGAGCACGTGCGCCCAGGTCTCCACGACGTGGGCCGCGCGCGCGTCGTGGTCGCGGCCGTCGACCAGCTTGGCCGCCCGGTCAAGGTAAATGCGTTGCAGCGCAAGGGCAGTCAGCTCACGACCATCGGCCAAGGCGACGGTGGCACGCAGCGATGGGTCGCGGCTGATCGCGTGCACGGCGTGCACCGGCCGGGCCAGCGCCAAGTCGCTGAGGTCGATTCCGTGCGCCGGACCGTCCTCGATCAGGTCGAGCACCAGCGCGGTGGTACCGAGCTTGAGATAGGTCGACGTCTCG
>NZ_DATNJW010000187.1:0-12158 GCF_035603715.1 Mycobacterium sp.
GGCTGCAGCGGGACACCGCGTCGGCGGCAGCCGGCGGCGGCTCGAGGAGCGAGACGAATTCTCCCCCAACGACTTCCGCGATGACGTGGGTACCGATCAGGGAACGTGCTATCGCTTCGTCTTTGTCCACCGCGGCAGGACCGGCGTTCGCCACCCGTACCGATACCCGCTGCAGCGTGCCGTCTGGCTCGACGCCCACGGTCAACGTAGCGTTCACCTCCCGCCGGGTCCGGACCAGCCGACCGCCCTCGACCGATTCGACGTCGGTTGCCGGAGCGGCGGTCAGCGACAATGACCGCGGCTGGGCCGGATCGTCAATCACAAAGGGACCGAAAGACGTTTCACACTCGATCGCTTCGTCCCAGGTCAGCCACGAACCAGTTGGTGCGATCAGCTCGTCGACGGGTTCGAAACGGCCGCTTCCGGTGTCGCGTTCGACACGGCGGTGCTGCAGCTGCAGGAAGCGCACCACCAGGGTGATTGCTCGCGCTCCGTCGACGAGGAACTGCGCCACGATGGCGTCGTCCTCGCCGATCCCCGCGTCGGCCGCGCCCGCGGGTCCCAAAACGCCCCATTGCCACCGTGATCGGTTCCTACTCGAGGTGGCGCGGTACGGGTAGAGCAGGTAGCCCTCGTACAGCACGGCGTCGGCGACCGCCCGGGCCCGGTCCCAATCCGCGGTCATCGCGACTCCTGGTGCGCCGCGCTGATCAGTGTGGTGACCGCGTCCTCGATGCTCAACAGGCCGCGCGCCGACTTGTAGTCGGCCAACGCGGCTACCGCATCGTGAGACAGCCGCACCCATCCGGTGTTCGGGTAATGCAGCCCGATGAGTTCGCGCCACACGGCTACCGGCATGTCGTAGTGGTCCTCGCAGTCCCACGACACTTGCTGAACGGAGAAACCGCGCTGACCCGGGGTGAATACGGTTCCGCTGAACAGGAATTGCAATGGCACAGCGCCGTCGCGCAACGCGTGTAAGTACTTGGCGGCGGCGACCTCGAAATCGTAGGTGCACTCCAGAGGCAGCGTGATCTCGCTGGTGCCCAGGAACGCCGGCACCATCGCCGTGCAGTGCTGCCACAGGAAGGTGCGTTGGGTGGTGGCCCAGCGTTGCCGTGGCCCGAACAAATCAGTCAGCCCCGCCGCTTCGTCATCGGAGTAGCCGCGTCGCAATGGTTCGATGCGGACCTGGCAGCGCAGCGCGATCGCGTGCACGGGCTCGTCGTCGGGGGCGGAAACACTGACCCGCGCGGTCAATATCGGCACTGCCGCGTAGGGCTCGGGTACCACGTCGAGGACGCTGAATGTCAGGCCGCTCGCCTGGGCGCCTGCGCGGGTCATCGGCCTTGCTCCGTACTGCGGGTGGCCAGCTGATCGAAGAACGCGTCGATGAATTCGCGGGCCTCTTGGCCGCCGTCGAAGCCGCGCCACAACATCCGCAGTCCGCCGATGAATTCGTAGCAGGCGTCGATGGGAACCAGGTAGCAATCGGGCTGTTCGTCCTCGCGCACTCGGACCAGCAGTGCCTCGACGTCGTCGGCGAGCATTGCCACCCGAGGGTCAGCCGAGTTGATCGCGGTCCAGGCCTCGAGGTCGAGATCGGACTCGGTTGCCCCCGCCGGTCCGGGGTAGAACGCGACGGTGCGATCCAGCGCCGAGTTGCGGAAGAAGAACGCCAGGCCGACCGGGATCTGCAGCAGTTCCCAGGTGCGGCGATCAAGCGCGAAGTCGGGAAACGACAGGTACCGGTCGGGAACGGAGCGGTAGCGCAGCTGCGCGTGGCTGTCGGTGAACAGTAGATAGCAGCCGCGGCATACACACATCAGTTGCCGCCCAGCCACATTCACCACGTGCTGGTGCTGTTCGGCGATGCTCTCGGAGCACATTTCACACCGCTCCCCGGCAGGTTGCGGTGCCTGGCGGTTGCTGGTGATTCGGCTCAGGACGTCGTACGGACTGGTCATGCCGGTGCGCCCATCGGCTCGGCCGGTACCGCGATGGACAGCACTCCGTCGCGCAGCAGCAGCGGGATGGGATCGAGGTGACGTTCGGCGCCGTCGTCGAGGCCCGCCCCGGCGTGCACGACGTCGAAATGCGCGTGGCAGCGCGGACATCGCAGCACTGGCTCGGCCGGCGTGGTCCGCCGGTGCAGCGCCGCACCGGCCAAGGATCCTTCGCAGGCCGGGCAGTGGTCACGGTAGGCGTAAAGCTGGTCGCCAACCCGGCAGGCCAGCACCACGGCGCCGGCCACCGAAAAGCCGCCGACTTCGCCGGGGGCCAGATCGGCCAGATCCGGCACCGGATGCCAGGCCGCCGACGCGCCGCCGTTGGCATGGGCCCTGGAATGGACCTGGGCCAGCAGTGATTCCGCCGGAATCATCGTCGTTGGTTCAGCTGGCGCGGCTTCGGGCGTCACCACTTCGATCGACGAAACCTCCGGTGCAGCAGCACGAATCGCATCCTCGACGGCCAGCTCCAGCGTCACTGCCGACGACGGACAACTCTTACAGCTGCCGGCGAACTGAAGCTGTACGGCGTCCCCGACGATGTCGAGCAGATGCACGTCGCCGCCATGTGAGCCCAGATACGGTCGGACCCGATCGAGTGCGTCGGCGACCCGGCGACGCAGGTCGTGTGGGTGCAGGCCGTGGACGAGCAGCAGGCTGGCGACCAAGTCGTCGGCGACCAGGCGGTCAACCGTGGCGCGGTCCGCTCGATCGCCGACTGTCGCCATGATCCGCGCCAAGCCCGCGCCGTAGAGTTCGACGACCTCGCGAACCAGCTGCTCGGCGCGCTCACGCGCGACAGTGCCGCCGGCCGACGTCGCATCCAACAGCGTCTGGATCCGATCGCCCGCCGAGCGCCACTGCGCGTCCCCCTCCAACTCCTCGGGGCGATCAGCCATAAATCACTCCCCAGTCGCTGCTTGCGTCGGTGAGTGCAGCCGCTCCAGCGTCTTGCCCTTGCCCAGGTACATGTGCACACCACAAGGCAGGCAGGGGTCGAAGCTGCGCACCGTGCGCATGATGTCGATGCCCTTGAAGTGCTCCCGGTCGTTCTCCTCGAAGATCGGCTGTCCTTGCACCGCGTCCTCATACGGCCCTGGCGTGCCAAAGCTGTCGCGCGGGTTGGCATTCCACGGGGTGGGCGGGTACGGGTGGTAGTTGGCGATCTTGCCGTCCCGGATCACCATGTGGTGGCTCAAGACTCCGCGCACTGCCTCGGTGAATCCGCAGCCGATTCCCTCCTTGGGTACGTCGAACTTCTCCCAGGTCTTGGTGCGGCCGGCCCGAATTTCGGCGAGTGCCTTTTCGGCGAAGTGCAACGCGCACGCCGCCGCATAGGCCTGGAAATAGGTCCGCGCCCGGTCGCGCTCGATGGTGTTGGACCCGTGGTGGGGGATCTTCCATTCGAACTCGACCGGTCCCTTGAGTGCGGTCTTGGGCAGGTTGATTTGGACTGAGTGACCAGTGGACTTGACGTAGCCGATGTCGACCAGGCCCGCCAATGCGGTCGACCACAGCCGCGCGAGCGGGCCGCCGCCGGTGTCCAGCGCCAGATGATCCTTACCGTCGAACCAGCGCGGAGACATCACCCAGCTATATTTTCCGCCGTCCATGTCGCGTTTCTGCGGGTGCGGGTTGGTGTGCTGGTTCCACGGATGGCGCCGGTCGACTGGATTACCCAGCGGGTCGGTCTTGACGAACATCTCCTGTTCGTTCCAGTCGTCGTAATACGAACTGCCCAAAAGGATTCGGATACCCAGGTTGATGTCAACCAGCGAGTGCGTCACCAGCTTGCCGTCGACGACGACGCCGGGCGTGACGAACATGGCGTTGCCCCAACGCTCCATGTCCTTGTACTCGAAGTTGCACACGTCGGGATCCTGGAAGGAGCCCCAGCACCCGAGCAGCGTGCGGCGCAGACCGACCTGCTCGTAGCCGGGGATCGCCTCGTAGAAGAAGTCGAACAAGTCGTCGTGCATCGGCACGACCTTCTTCATGAATTCCACGTAGCGCATCAGCCGGCTCATGTAGTCGGTCATCAGCTGAATGGTTGCCACCGTGCCGACCCCGCCGGGATACAGCGTGGACGGGTGTACGTGGCGGCCTTCCATCAGGCAGAACATTTCTCGCGTGTATCGACTGACCTGGAGGGCCTCGCGGTAGAACTCGCCGCTGAACGGGTTGAGCGAGCGCATGATGTCCGCGATCGTCTTGTAGCCATGCGCGTCAGCGTGCGGTGCCGCGGTGTTCTCGGCCTTGGCCAGCACGCCCGGGTTGGTCTCGGAGACCATCTTTTCGCAGAAGTCCACGCCGACCAGGTTCTCCTGGAAGATGTTGTGGTCGAACATGTATTCCGCGGCCTCGCCCAGGTTGACGATCCACTCGCCCAGGTGCGGAGGCTTGACCCCGTACGCCATGTTCTGGCAGTAGCAGGAACACGTGGCGTGGTTGTCACCACAGATGCCGCAGATGCGGCTGGTGATGAAGTGCGCGTCGCGAGGGTCCTTGCCCTTCATGAAGATCGAGTAGCCGCGGAAAATGGATGAGGTGCTGTGACACTCGACCACTTCGCGGTTCTCGAAGTCGATCTTGGTGTAAATGCCGAGGCTGCCTACGATCCGGGTGATCGGATCCCATGCCATCTCGACGAGTTGGCCGGGCTCGCGCTTCGCGTGGGACGGCTCGGGGATGATCGTTGTCATCGGAGTTTGCTCCCTACCTTCGAGCTGAGATGGTGCCCATTACCAGGTGCGGTGTGCGCCCGTTGTGAGTTTGTCGCCCTTGTGCCGCCAGCGCGGTTCCTTGTCCAGCGTGCGGTTGGTGATGCCGCGCAGATTGCGGATCACCGAGCCGTACAGGCCCGATGCCGTGGTGGACACCTTGCCGCCCGGGGGTTCGTCCATGAACGGCATGAACTTGTCCGGGAACCCGGGCATGGTGCATCCGATGCAGATTCCGCCGACGTTCGGGCAGCCGCCGATGCCGTTGATCCAGCCCCGCTTGGGCACGTTGCATTTGACGACTGGACCCCAGCAGCCAAGCTTCACAATGCATTTCGGTGATCCGTACTCGGTGGCGAAATCACCTTGCTCGTAGTAGCCGGCCCGGTCGCAGCCCTCGTGCACGGTGTTGCCGAACAGCCACTGTGGCCGCAGCGCGTCATCAAGGGGAATCATCGGCGCCTGCCCGGTGGCCATGTAGAGCAGATAAGTCAGCGTCTCCGACAAGTTGTCGGGGTGGATCGGGCAGCCCGGGACGCAGACGATCGGGATTCCGGCCTTGCTCTTCCAATCCCAGCCCAGGTAATCGGGCACGCCCATCGCCCCGGTCGGGTTGCCGGCCATCGCGTGGATGCCGCCGTAGGTGGCGCACGTTCCCACTGCGACTACTGCGGTCGCCTTCGGAGTGAGCCGGTCGAGCCACTCGCTGGTGGTCATCGGCTGCCCGGTGGCCGGGTCGTTGCCGAACCCACACCAGTACCCCTCGTTCTTGATCGCCTCGTTCGGGATCGAACCTTCGACGACGAGCACAAACGGTTCGAGCTCACCGCGGTCGGCCTTGAAGAACCATTCGAGGAAGTCGTCGGCGCCGCCGGTGGGGCCGCACTCGAAATCGATCAGCGGCCAGTGCACGGCGATCTTGGGCAGTCCGGGGAGCGCGCCCAGCGCGATCTCCTCGATACTGGGTTGAGTGGCGGCAGTCAGCGCCACAGAATCGCCGTCACAACTCAGACCCGCGTTGATCCACAGAACGTGGATCAATGTTTCTTCCGCTTTGACTGCTGCTTCCGTTGGCATATCGCAGCTTTCCGGGACCCGGGCTAAGGTCCCTGACACCGCGGGAGTCGGCTATCGGCCCGCTTACGCGGCGCTATGTCCTGGGTTTACTCTCGCTGAACTGCCTTGTCAACGCTGTTCTGGCAAATTCGGAGGGCAGGTACGGGTTTCCGGATTTGTACCCGATTTCGTTAAGCAGGCGCGTACTGTTGGCGATTAATCGCCGTCCGGCACCATCGTTGATGCGTGAAGATCAGCAACATAGTGGCCTTCTTGCGAATCAGTTGCATGTGTTGGTGTTCAAGCGATTACGGTCCGACCGTCCGGGCGGGTTCTCGACATGAAACCGCGGTGCAATCAGGCTGCGGAGCCTGCGGCGAATTGTCGCAGCCAGCCGAACCAGTCGGCCATGCCGACGCCGGTGCGGGCGCTGACTGGCAAAATTGTCGCCGTCGGATTGACCTCGCGGACACGGGCGACATATGAGTCGACGTCGACGTCCAAATACGGCACCAGATCGATCTTGTTGAGCAGTACCACGTCGACGGCGCGGAACATCACCGGGTACTTCAGTGGTTTGTCATCCCCTTCGGTGACCGAATAAACCATCGCCTTGGCATGTTCGCCCACGTCGAATTCGGCCGGGCAAACCAGATTTCCAACGTTTTCGATGATCACCAGATCCAGGTGGGCCAGGTCCAGTCCCTGCAGCGCGCGGTTGACCATGGGGGCGTCGAGGTGGCATTCACCGCCAAATCCGTTGCCGGTGTTCAGCAGGGATATCTGGGCGCCCCGACCACCGAGTTTGGCGGCGTCCAGATCGGTGGCGATGTCGCCCTCGATCACTCCGACGGCGATCTCGCCCGCGAGTTCGTCGAGGGTGGCCTGCAATACCGTCGTCTTACCGGAGCCGGGGGAGCTCATGAGGTTGATCGCACGAACTCGGCTTTTCTCAAACGCTTTTCGATTAAAGTCGGCCCGAACGTCGTTCTCGGCGAAGATCGCCTCGAGCACATCGATCCGCTGGGAGCCGGTGTGATAACCGCTGTGATCGCCGTGGTCGTGAGGATGGGTGTGGGCGTGATCGCCGTGCTCGTGGGTATGCACGGTTCCGTCGTCGTGGCGATGAAATCTACCCATCGTCAACACCTTTCACGAGACATCCAGCGACGTCACCAAAAACTCGTCGCCGCGCAGCACTTCGACGTCGGCGCTCCCGCAACGCGGGCACAGCAATGACCACTGCGAAGTGATCGACGACTCGTTGCGGCAGGACCGGCAGCGCACCTCGGCGGTGACGAACTCGAGTTCCAACTCGGCGTCGGGCATGTCCTCGTAGTCTCGGAGCAGCGTCCAGCAAAACGACAGCGACTCGGGAACCACCTGACGAAGCGCGCCGATCCTGACGCGTACTACGTCGACGTGGCGACCGTCGGCGTACGGCTTGACCACGCCCACGATCGCCTCGCACAGCGAAAGCTCATGCATGGCTAATCACCGCGAGTCCCGGAGCCTTGCCATCTGAGGCCCATGCGCACTGTTCTACACCTCAGGCGCCGCGAGGGTTGCGGACCAGACAGGATGGGAGTCAATTGTTCCCAGGGCTCATCGCGAAGAGCACAATGGATGCGGTCGGGATCTCTACCTACAGGGGATGACAGTGACAGACCATAAAGACGGTCACGACGAACCGCACACCCACGAACACCAGCACGACGACCTGACTCACGCGCACCCGCACACCAGCCACGACCACGAGCATGTCGAGCACGACCACTCCCACGCCCACGCCGACGGAAGTGAACACACGCATCCGCACGTGCACGAAGCCGACCTAGAAGAAGAGCACGGCCACTCGCACTAAGGGGGCGCCCGCCCGAGTGCCGGCCGCCGAACGCGCTGGTCGACACCGCCTAGTGCAAAAACTGTGATCAACCTCAACCTCCGAATGTGACGGAGGCCATTGCCGACCGCGGGCGCTACCGCTGACTCTGGTGGCTCGTTCGACATGTCGGCAGGGGAGAACACGTGGCTGCTGAGGCTGATCATCTGGCGTTCGCATACGACCTGACCCTCGATGAGGCGCGCCGCCGGGCCGCCATCCTCGAGGCGATCGGGGACGACTGGGATCCGGTGGAGGTGCTCGCCCAGGAGGATCGCGCGTACGCGCTGCTGTACTCGAATCTCGACGACGATCAGCAACGTGTCTACGACGACTTGGTGGCCGCCGGGGTGCTTCCGGATCGGGAGGCTGGCCGTGTTGCCGATTGATCCCACTGCCGATCGGGGCCGCCGCGCCTGGTTCGGCTGCCCACAGTGCGAGCACGGCGTCGGGTGCTCTGATTGCCAGAGCAGTCGCAATTGCGATACCCACTGGCAGTACCTACTGAACTACCAGGCGTGGCTCCTGCACCTGCAATGTCCTGACTGTGGCCATCTCTGGTCGATCGACAGCCGGCCGCGCGGTCGATCGTCAACCACCGCCGCGTAATCCCGGCCCGAAACCGGGCGCGGATTTCAGTCCGACAGTCCCAAGAGCGCGTTCTCGACGACCTCCGGCAGCGCGGGGTGAATCCAGTACTGGCCGCGCGCCATCTCGTGCACGCTCAAGCCAAAGGTCATCGCCTGAATCAACGGCTGGATGATCGACGAGGCCTGGTGTCCCATGATGTGCGCGCCAAGCAGTTGACCGGTCTTGGAGTCGGAGATGAGTTTCACGATGCCGACGGTGTCCTCGGTCGCCCAGCCGTAGGCGACGTCCGCGTAGTCCTGGATTTTGCAGGAAATATCGAAACCCTTTGCAACGGCTTCGTTTTCGGTCAATCCGATGTATGCGATCTGCGGATCGCTGAACACCGCGGCGGGAACGTAGCGGTGGTCGGTGGCGGCCATCGATGTGGTGTCGTCCCAATCGCACAGCAGGTTACGCTGCACGACGCGTGCCTCATGGTTGGCAACGTGCTTGAGCTCATACGGCGAAGACACGTCGCCGAGCGCGAAAACGTTACGCGCGGAGGTTCGTTGGTATTGGTCGACGACGACACTGCGATCGTCCAGCTCGATTCCTACTGTGTCGGCGTCTAGCCGATCGCCGTTGGAGCGCCGTCCGGTCGCCACCAGCACGGCATCGGCCTTCAGCTCGGAGCCGTCGTCGAGTTCCAGCACGATCCCGGAGCGGTTTTCGTGCGAGCCGAGGATGTTGCGGTGGCTGCGCACTTCCCACTTGCTCGCCGCGATACGGGTGAACCGCCTGGACAGGGTGTCGTCAAGATGCCGCAGCAGTGAGCCGCCGCGGATCACCATCGTGATCCGGACTCCGAGCGCGGAGAAGATGTGGGCGAATTCGCATGCCACGAAACCGCCGCCGACGATCACCAGATGTTTCGGCAGTTCCGGTATCCGCATGATGTCGTCGCTGGTGTAGTGCTGCACCCCGCAATCCAGGATGGCCGGCGGAATCTCCGCGCGCGCCCCCGCAGCGATCACCACCTGTTCGGCAGTGAACTCCTCACCCTCATCGGTGCGCAGTAAATAGCGGCCGTCGTCCTGCACCGCAGCGAACCGGGTGTGCGTGTCGTAGACGTCGACGTTGGGTTGAGCACGCCGATAGTCCTCACCGCCGATCGCGATCGGGTCGATGCGCCCGAACACGCGTGACACGATGTCGTCCCATCGCACCCGGTCGATGTGTGCGTCGATGCCGTAGCGCGCCGCGGAACGGATGGTTTCGGCAACCTCGGCGACGTAGACGAACATCTTGGTCGGAATGCACCCCACATTGAGACACGTTCCGCCGAAATCTCCTTGCTCGCAGATCGCGACCCGCTTTTTGGCGTAGCGGTCGTCGAGAATGCTGTTGCCGGAGCCTGTTCCGATGATCGCCAGGTCGTAGCTTTCCATCCGGTAGCCCTTCAGCCGTTCTGAGACGCGACGTTGGAGTCCGCGCCCAGGTAGTCGTCCAGCCAGCTGTCCAGCTGCTGGTACGCAACCTGTCTTGGCTGCGGCATCGACAGGAACACATCATGCTTGGCATCGACCACCGGGACGATCGTGGTTTGGTTGCCGATGCAGCCTGCCCAGCGGGCGATGTGCTTGACGTCGAGAACCGCGTCGCCGCGCTGCAGGGCAATCGCATCAGACGCCTCGGTGACGCTGTGGTCAGAGCGCAGAATCAGATTCGGCACGCCGACATCGAGCCCGCGGTGCAGCTTCGTCTGGCCGCGCCGCACCGCCGACAGCCAACCGAAGGTAATGGGGAAGCCGCCCAACGGTTTCCATTGCAGGTCGTAGTCAAACTCTCCGTGGTAGTCACGATGCAGGCTCGCGCCGTAGCCGCCGCCGGTCTCGCTCGGTCCGCGGGCGACCCGTTTGTCGCCGAAGCGTGCGATCGTGGCGATCAGCGCTCGCGTGGGCGGCCAGCGAAGCGGCATCGGGCCGGGCAGATCCAGAAAAGGACTGTTGAGCACGAGGCCCGCTACCCGGTTACGAGTGGTCGCGCCGCGTTGCCGCATCCGGTCCAGCCACAACGAGACGATCAGTCCGCCGGCGGAGTGGCCGTATGCCAGCACGCGGGCCGAGCCTGTTTCCTCGCCGATGATCTCCACTGCGCGATCGAGCTCGCGGTCGTAGTAGGCCAGGTCGGTGGTGAAGTGCGGTGTCAGGCCGCTGCGCGATGAGCGCCCACACTTGCGCAGGTCCAGCGCATAGAAGGCGATGCCGCGGCCGACGAAATGGTCGGCCAGCTCGGTGTGGAAGAAGTAGTCGGTGTATCCGTGCACTGCCAGGACCGCATCGGCGGCCGGCGCGGCGTCGCCACGACGCAACAGAGTCGCGTCGATGTCGCCCTCGCCGTCGGGATCGTCACCCAGTGGGATGGTGAGTTGCCAGTAGCCGGGCAGGACATCGGGCTGCCAGCCAGTCACGAACGCCAGCTTAAATCGTGGTCGTCGCGGGACCCGCTAGCCCTGCCCGGGGAAGTGCATCGCCGCGTTGGTCGATATGGAACATCCGGTGACCGGCACCACACCCGGCGCGGTCGCGGCGCTTCGATTTCGCCAGGTCATGGGCACAGCTGGCAGACTGCGGAGACCAGCGGGTCAGAGTCGGCCGAGATAATCTGGCGATCGATAATGCTCGCTCTAACGCAAAGGACGATCGGCTCGGTGTCAGGCCCGCAGGCAAGCAGAACCTCGGAGGTCGACGCCGTGCTGGTCGGGACCGGGATCATGAGCGCGACGTTGTCGGCGTTGCTGCGCCGGTTGGAGCCGAACTGGTCGATCACCGTGATCGAGCGGCTCGACGGTGCCGCCGCCGAGAGCAGCGACCCCTGGAACAACGCCGGCACCGGACATGCCGGCCTGTGCGAGCTGTTCTATACGCCGCAGCTGCCCGACGGTTCGATCGATATCGCCAAAGCGGTGCGGGTCAACGAGGAATTTCAGGTCACCCGTCAGTTCTGGGCTTACGCGGCGGAGAACGGCATGGTGTCGGACGTACCCGGCTTTCTCAACCCGGTCCCGCATGTCAGCTTCGTGCAAGGCGCCGAGCGCGTCGACTATCTTCGCCGGCGCCACGAGGCGTTGGCCAGTAATCCGCTATTTGCCCGCACCGAATGGATCGACGACGCCGACGAATTCGCCCGCAGGCTGCCGTTGATGGCCGCCAAGCGCGACTTCTCCGAACCCCTCGCGCTCGATTGGGCCGCCGACGGCACCGACGTCGACTTCGGTGCTCTCTGTCGACAGCTCATCGGCTACGGCGTACGCAACGGGACAACCGCGTTGTTCGGTCACGAGGTCCGCAAGCTGTCTCGCCAGCGTGACGGCGGCTGGACACTGACAATTCGCAATCGCCGCATCGGTGAAAACCGAAAGCTGAAAGCGAAATTCGTCTTCGTCGGTGCCGGCGGACAGGCTCTGCGGCTCCTGCAGAAGTCCGGCATCTCCGAAGCCAAGGGATTTGGCGGCTTTCCGATCGCCGGAAAGTTCTTGCGCAGTGGCAATCCCGCGATCGCCGCCGAGCACCGGGCGAAGGTCTACGGCTTGCCCGCGGTCGGTGCGCCGGCGATGACGGCGGCGCATCTCGACGCGCGGATCGTCAACGGCAAGCCATGGCTGCTGTTCGGACCTTTCGCCGGGTGGTCGCCGAAATTCCTCAAACACGGTCATGCAACCGATCTGCCGCGATCCGTCACCCCGGGCAACCTGGCGACCATGATCGGCGCCGGTCTCACCCAGATGCAACTGGTCAACTACCTGATCGGCCAACTCCGGTTGTCGCAGCCCGCCCGCGTCGACACATTGCGCGAATTCGTGCCCAGCGCTGTGGGTTCCGACTGGGAGATGACGACGGCCGGTCAACGCGTGCAGGTGAT
>NZ_DATNJW010000188.1:0-5964 GCF_035603715.1 Mycobacterium sp.
GGACAGGATAACCGCTGAAAGCATCTAAGCGGGAAACCCCCTCCAAGACCAGGCTTCTCACCCATTCAGTGGGATAAGGCCCCCCGCAGACCACGGGATCAATAGACCAGACCTACAAACGCGGCAACGCGAGCAGGGAACTGGCACTAACCGGCCGAAAACTTACACACACGCAACCACAACCCCACAACAGACAAACCAACCACACCCCACCACCAATAACACCCAAAAAATAAATAAAGTTACGGCGGCCACAGCGACAGGGAAACGCCCGGACCCATCCCGAACCCGGAAGCCAAGCCTGCCAGCGCCGATGATACTACCCACACGGGTGGAAAAGTAGGACACCGCCGAACACACACAAAGCCCCGTGCCCCCCAAAACCCTTGGGGGGCACGGGCATTTGTGCATCCAGGGGCCAAATCAATCGGGTTTCGCCCCGTAGCGCAGCAAGACCGCGCCGCCCGGGAAGGTGCGGTTCTCCAACAGTTGTAGCGAGATCCATGACGGCAGTGTCGGGAAGAACGGGGTGCCGCCGCCCACGGCGGTGGGCGTGACCACGATCCGGTACTCGTCCACCAGTCCGGCCTGCACGATCGGTGCGGCCAGCGTCGCGCCGGCCACCTCCAGCCTGCCATCGGTTTCGGCTTTCAGCTTCGTCACCACCTCGACCGGGTCGCCTCGTTCCAGGCGGGAGTTCCAGTCGACGGACTCCAGGGTGCGCGAGAACACGACCTTGGGCATGTCGCGCCAGATGTGCGCAAAGTCGACGATCAGAGGGGTGGCGCCGGGGGTCTTGTCGGCGGTCGGCCAGTACGCGGACATCAGTTCGTAGAGCCGCCGCCCATAAAGCGACAGGGCGGTCTCCCGCTCGAAGTCGTTCCAGTACTGGTGCAGCTCTTCGCTCGGATCGGACCAGTCGATGTTGCCCTGTGCGTCGGCGATATACCCGTCCACCGACACGTTGAAGCCATAGATGAGTTTGCCCATGGAGATCAGACTGCACCGGAGGGCAAAACTCATCGCGACACCACACGAGCCGCGCCTCGGCGGCCCCGCACAGCAAACGCCCGTCGCGAAACCCGGAATTGTTGCATTCCGGTCTCGTAGGTCGCGGTAGCGCAACGCTGCGGTTGCAAACAGTTATCTGTTCGTGTTGTTACTGTGACATAAGTACCTTACCGTTATCAAAGTGAAACCTGTGCTCCATGTGCATGGAGTGCTAACGGAGGGGAGCTCCACATGACCGCGAGCAAGATGGCCGGCCTTTCGGCCTGGTCAACCAATGGGAAGTCGGACACCGGGCGCACGACATGGGACACGGTGGAGATCGTGGCGACGTCGGTGGTTCGTCCTGTCATCGTTACCGCAGCAGTATTCGCAGCTGTCCTGGGCTCTATCCCTGCGGCACACGCAGATCCGGCCGGCAATGCGGTGGCTCCCGTCCTCAACGGCGTGGGCATTGGTGACAATGGCCCGGTCAGCGGGGCCATTGCCCAGATGGGTCAGTCCATCTGCCCGATGCTGGTCAAGCCTGGCGGCAGTCTGGCGAGTGGGGCAGCTCAGATGAGTGGTCACGGCGGTCTGGAAGCACCAATGGCCGGCTTCCTGGCCCAGATGGCAATCCAGTCGCAGTGTCCGGGGTGGATAAACTCGGTTGCCAACGGAAACATGCCGTTCCCGCTTCCCGGCGCCGGCGGACCTGGATTGCCGCTCGGTTTACCTGGAGGGCCAGCGCCTGGGTTGCCGTTCGGCCTGCCCGGCGCACCGGCCCCACGACCGTTCCCCGGGTTCTGACCTCGCTCGCCGGGCCGGCGGTCAGTCGAACAGCGGCAATGTCGCCGAGGTGTGTCTCGTCTCCAATGCGAGCAGCGAGCGTTTCCGATCGAGACCTCCGCCGTACCCGGTGAGGCTTCCGCTGGCACCGATGACCCGGTGGCACGGAACAATGATGGCAATCGGGTTGTGGCCGTTGGCCAAGCCGACGGCACGAGCGGCGCCCGGAGCGCCGATCTGTTCCGCGACCTCACCATACGACCGGGTCTCACCGAACGGGATCGTCAGCAGCGCCTGCCAGACTCGCCGCTGAAACTCGGTGCCTCGCAGATCGAGCTCGATGTCGAAGGTGGTGAGCTCGCCGGCAAAATACGCGTTCAGTTGGTGCACTGCGTCGTTGAACGCCTTGGGATTTGGAGACCAGCCATTGCGACTTGGTTCGTAGGTCTGGTCGACCATGCGCAGATTGGTGAGCGCTTGGTCGTGGCCGGCCAGCGTCAACAACCCGATCGGGCTAGCAATGGTGCGGTAGTGGGTCATGCGATTTCCTCTGCTGGCCAATGATTCACCGGATGCTCCAGCGTCGTCCACAGGTATTGGGTGGCGTAGGAACGCCAGGGCCGCCAGCGGCGGCTCAACGCGCTCAATTCGCGGTGGTCGCTCGGGAAGCCCAATTGCTCGGCAGCCAAACGCAATCCGAGATCGCTGGCGGGAAAGGCGTCCGGGTCACCCAAGCCGCGCATCGCGATCACCTCCGCGGTCCACGGTCCGATTCCGGGCACCGCAAGCAGTTGACTACGAGCCTCGTCCCAGTCGCTGCCGGCGTCGAGGACGACTCTGCCATCGGCAAGCGCGGCGACGAGGCCGGTGACAGTCCGACGCCGCGAATTCGGAACGGCCAGGTGGGCCGGATCGATGTCGCTGAGCTGCTCGATCGACGGAAATGTATGCGTCAGTGCGCCGTTGGCGTCGTGAACCGAATCGCCGTAGGCGACGACCAATCGGCTGGCGTGGGTCCGCGCGGCTTTGATCGATACCTGCTGACCGAGCACCGCTCGTACTGCGAGTTCAGCCTCGTCGACAGTGCGCGGTATTCGCTGCCCAGGTGCCTTGGCAACCACCGGGGCCAGAGCGGCATCGGAACTCAACACGTCGATCACGGCGTCCGGGTCGGCGTCAAGGTCGAGAAGCCGTCGGCACCTCGCGATCGCGGTTGTCAGATCGCGGAAGTCGTCGAGCACCAGCACACATCGAACATGATCGGGCGCCGGTGTCAGGCTGGCGATTCCATTGCCGAACGGTAGTCGCAGCGTCCGCCGATATGCGCCGTCACGAATCTCCTCGCAGCCGGGGACCACGCTGGCGGCAAGGTGGCCGAATACGCCTTCGTAGGCGAACGGAACTCGCACCGGCAAACGTAGCGACACCGTGCCCGGTGACCGCACATCCGTTGTGGCACCGTCTAACCGAGCGGTCGCGCGCTTGCGCAATTGGGTCGGAGTGCTGTCGCACACCAGGCGCAGGGTGTCATTGAATTGGCGGATGCTGGAAAATCCGGCGGCAAATGCGACGTCGCCGAACGGCAAATCCGTCGTCTCGATCAGGACCCGCGCGGTCTGGGTGCGCTGCGCGCGAGCCAGAGCAAGCGGGCCGGCGCCGGTTTCTGCCTGCAGTAGTCGCTGAAGTTGTCGGGTGGTGTAGCCGAGGTGGGCGGCGAGACCTCCAACACCCTCGCGGTCCACGGTGCCGTCGGCGATCAGTCGCATGGCCCGCGCGACGAGGTCGTCGCGGACGTTCCACTCCGGCGAGCCCGGCGACGCGTCCGGACGACAGCGCTTGCACGCGCGAAATCCGGCACGTTGCGCAGCTGCCGCGGTCGGAAAGAACCGCACGTTACGGGCGAACGGCGGTCGGACCGGACAGCTGGGCCGGCAATATATCCCGGTGGTCCGCACGGCGGTGATAAACCAGCCGTCGAACCGAGCGTCCTTGGATTGGACTGCTCGATAGCAGCGGTCGAAGTCTTCGTGCACGGTTCGACAATTACACCGGGCCACCGACATTTCTGGCGAGAAAGCGACATCGTGGTGCTCGACGGGGTCGCCTGCCGCGGCTCGGCGGGGTCAGTCCAGTGGCGCGGTGATGACCCGGGCGCTGCGTCGCCGACAATGGGTCGAGCACGCCCAAAGGCGACAAAGTGCCGGGTACGCATGGTGTCGTCGTTTAGGTCGTGCTCCGGCTAGCCGGGCAGGAGGTCGTCGTCGGGTGATGTAGCCCAGGCGATTTCGGTCAAATCGGTGAACGCGACGACGGCCAGCTTCTCGCCTTCGCGGATCAATACCGAGTCGCTTAGCAATGTCGGCATGGTCCACCCGTCCGCATGGATCAGTCGGATCACTGAATTGGCGTGCTCGCGCAGGACCGCGACAACACCGGAATCCGCCGGGGCGATGCATGCCACCAGGGATTGCGCGTTCATCGTGGGCAGCTCTTCGCGGGAGTATCCGACCAACGCCGCGAAAGCCTCATTGGCGAAGGCGATTTCGCCGGCGTCATCGACGGCCAGGATGGGAACGGGTAGTCGGTCGAGGGCGAGCAGGGCCGGAAAGTCGCGCAGGAATTCGATCGCAGACTCGTCGCCCGGGCGCCCACGCCGTTTGTCACTGAGTGAAGACGCCGACTCAGAGCCCATGCTCGGTTTCCTTTCTTGGTCAAGGAAAACGCGCCCCGACTGCTGACTTGCCGACGTCGGTAGACCAGGCACCAAACCTACGGTGAGAGAGTACTTACTTACTACTCAGGTTGCAATCGAGTACCGTCAGTCGCGTGCATACGGCTGATACCTCGAGTCGCGATCGGCTGCTCGATAGCGCGCTGGCGCTTTTCGCCAGCCGCGGATACGCCGCGACCTCGACCGCAGAGATCCAGAAGGCGTGCGGGATGTCGCCGGGATCCGGGGCGCTGTACCGCCATTTCCGCAGTAAGGGCGACGTTTTGCGCGCCGCGCTGCGCCGTGGTCTGGATCGGATGCGGACGTCGCCGGCGTTTCGTGATGCCACCACGCCGGCCGAACGGTTGGACGCTTTGGCGACCGTCGCCGCGGCGGCACAGCAGACGATTACCGACAACGCGGACGTCATGCGATTGATGCTCGTCGAACCCGAGGCCGCACGGGACATGGTCGATGAGTTGTGGGTCGACAACCTCGCGGTCGCGCAAAAGATCATGGGGCACGCGCTGCAGGCCAGCGCCGACGACGCCGGAACCCAGATCGGCGACCCCGTAGCGATCAGCGCGGTGCTACTGGCCGGGCTGAGTTATGCACCGATCATGGAAGTTCTGATCGGTCGCGCACCCGGCGGCATGGACCCCGGTCGTTTCCGGGACGCTTGGCTTCGTCTCAGCCGAGCCGTGTTCACCCACGGCGTTCCCGACTAGGTCAGCGTCGCCAACTGCGTCGGTTGGTCGTGGCCGCGCAGCGTGACGGTCTCGCCCAACGACCAGTGCGTCCGTTCGTCGTCACTCGCGGCGTTGATGGTGTCTGAGGATGCCAGCAGTCGGCTCGGCTCGTCCTTGGCCAACTCGGACAGCCGGGCCGCTTCGTTGACCGGTTCGCCGATGACCGTGTATTCGAAGCGCTCCTTCGCGCCGACATTGCCGGCGACGGCGGTGCCGGCCGTGACCCCGATGCCGGCTTTGCACTCGGGTACCTCGCTGTCCAGACGACGGGCGATGGCGCGCGCGGCGCCGAGGGCCTGGTCTTCCGGCCGGTCGAGATGGTTGGGCGCGCCGAAGATCGCCAGCACAGCATCGCCCTCGAATTTGTTGACCAGTCCGTGGTGACGGTCAACCTCCTCGACGATCACCGCGAAAAACCGGTTGAGTAGCTGCACGACTTCTGCGGCCGGCCGACTCGTCACCAGTCGCGTCGACCCGATGATGTCGACGAAAACCACTCCGACATAACGCTCTTCGCCCCCGAGTTCGGGCTTGTCCCGTTCGGCGGCAAGGGCGACCTCGCGTCCGACATGCCGGCCGAACAGATCACGCACGCGCTCGCGCTCGCGCAAGCCGTCGACCATTGAGTTGAATCCGCGTTGCAGCTCACCGAGTTCGGTGCCGTCGAACACCACCAAGTCGCCGCGCAGATCGCCATCTTCGGCCCGCTTGAGCGCCGCCCGAACCACC
>NZ_DATNJW010000189.1:0-2500 GCF_035603715.1 Mycobacterium sp.
CCGTTGAGCGCCCGCCGCTGGCCCAAATCGGCGGCCTCATGAATGCGCCGCGACGCCTCGGCGCGGCTGATCCGCAACCGGTTGGCCAGCGCGGGGGCCAGTTTCCCGCCCAGCTCGGCCGGGTCGGCCTGCTCGGCGAGCTGGTTGATCAGCGGATGCTCGACCGCACACAGCACGCGGCGGATCTCTTCGCAGTGTTGCAACATGCTCAGCCGCTCAGGCGTGGTCAGCACATCGAACGTCAGGTCCACCGCGCGCTTCATGCCAGCCGTGAGCCCGTCGAAGACCTCGACGATCTCCTCACGACTACTAGAACGCATGTTCGAATAATAGAGACAAGGCCCGACAAGTTTTGGACCCGGAAAACTAAAGTGACGCAAGTGGTTTCAGTGACAAAAATGTCTATGGTTAAGTGGTCGCCGTGAAGAAACTGCTAGCTGTGCTCGCACCACTGGCCGGACTCGCGGTCACCGCCGATGGCTATCAGCCGCTGAGCAAGCGCGGTTACCTCTCGATGTATGCGTTCAGCTTCGGCGTGTTCGCGTCAGAGCTGCCCCTGCAGTTGCTCGTCAGCCAGTTCGCGCTGCTGGCCGCCGTCACCCGCAAGCTGCCACCGCGGCTGCGCCGTTTCAGCTGGTTGGTGTCGGCGCTGTCGTGGTTGGGATTGGTCGGCCTGCACCGCATCGGCGCGCAGGCCGACCAGCCGCTCAAGGCTGCACTCGACGCCGGGCTGGGTCCCGATCGCCGCACCGAGTCGGGCGATCTGTGGAAGCGGCCGGCCGGGGCGGGCACCGCCAAGTCGCCGGGCGTGCTCCGCATGGCGCGGGTCTACGGCAGCTACGCGCATGACACCGACATCAGCTACGGCGAACATGGCTCCCGGAACCACCTCGACATCTGGCGACGGCCCGACCTCGATCGCGGCGGACGGGCGCCGGTGCTGCTGCAGGTGCCCGGCGGCGCGTGGATGGTGGGAAGCAAACGCCAACAGGCATATCCGTTGATGAGCCACCTCGCCGAGCTGGGCTGGGTGTGCGTAGCTATCAACTACCGGCTCAGCCCCCGCTCCACCTGGCCGGATCAGATCGTCGACGTCAAGCGCGCGCTGGCGTGGACCAAGGAGCACATCGCCGAATACGGCGGCGACCCGGACTGGGTCGCGATCACCGGCGGCTCGGCCGGTGGGCATCTGTCGTCGCTGGCCGCCCTCACGCCGAACGATCCGCAATTTCAGCCGGGCTTCGAGGACGCCGACACCAGTGTGCGGGCGGCCGTTCCGTTCTACGGCCTCTACGACTTCACCAGGGACGACGCGATCCACCCGTTGATGGCGCCGACGTTGTCGAAGTACGTCTTCAAGCTGAGGCGACCCGATATCGTTGATGCATTCCGATCCGCATCTCCGATCACCTACGTAAATCCGGATGCCCCACCGTTTTTCGTGCTGCATGGCCGTAATGACTCGCTGATTCCGGTCGAGCAGGGCCGCGCATTCAGCAAGCGGCTCCGTGAAGTGAGCCGCCAGCCGGTCGCCTACGCTGAATTACCTTTTGCGCAGCACGCCTTCGACATCTTTGGGTCGGTACGCGCTGCACATGCGACAGTGGCCGTCGAGCAGTTCCTCGCCGAGATCTACTCGAAACGTCCGGTTTCGGTCTAGCCCGACGACGGTCGAGGGCGTCGCTTGTCGAGTAGAGCGATCACCTGTGCGGCCAGATCATCGGTGTCGGCACCGGCGGTGTCCAGCACCAGGTCGGCATTCTCGGGTGGCTCGTAGGGCGCGTCGACGCCGGTGAGCCCTTTGAGCTCGCCGCTGCGGGCGCGTGCGTAAAGGCCTTTAGGGTCCCGCTTTTCGCACTCGGCCAGCGATGTGGCGACGTGAACCTCGATAAAGGGCAGTCCGGCGGCGTCGTTCAGCGCGCGTGCCGTCTCGCGGTCCGACTTCAGCGGCGACACCAGCGATGCCAACGCCACCACACCCGCGTCAGCCAGCAGCCGGGTCAAATGCCCGACCCGCCTGATGTTTTCGGTGCGGTCACCGGGGGAGAAGCCCAAGTCGTCTGACAGCCCGTGCCGCAGATTATCCCCGTCGAGTAGATAAGCCGTCCGTCCCGATTCGACGAGCGCACGTTCCACCGCAACCGCGATCGTCGACTTTCCGGACGCGGGCAGGCCGGTGAACCAGATGGTCGCACCGGCTTGGCCGGTGGCCTGCCACCGGTGGTCGCGGTCCAACGCTGACGGATGCCACCGGATATCGCTGCGCGCGTGCGTGCCCGGTTTGACTTCTCGCGCCTCGATGATGGTGCCGGCGCCGATGGTGTCGTTGGTGGTCTCGTCGATCAGGATAAACGCGCCGCTGTCGCGGTTCTCGGAATACGGGTCGGCGATGACGACGGAGCTGGTTCGCAGGGTGACTGTTCCAATGTCATTCAGCCCCAACTCAACTGGCTGATCCAGCTCATCGAGCGTCTCGGGGTCCAGCCGAGAATGTATTTCT
>NZ_DATNJW010000190.1:0-3248 GCF_035603715.1 Mycobacterium sp.
CGCGCGTAGTCATTCACGTGTTCTGCTTCCAACCGCTGTCGCCCTAAGTTTGAGACGGGTCGACGGGCGAGCGGTTGGCGGGGCGTAATTGGCCGGCAGCGTCAGCCGGATCTGACGCGGTGGAGGGCGCTGCACGCCGAGTTCTAGGGCAATGCGAACCGGCAATCGCGCCCACCTATGCAGGAGCGCATGCGTCGGTGTAGCGAAAAACGCTGGTCATGCCCACTGCCAGCGCCTCCGCGATCGGGCGGCTCCGTGCCGGTGCCCGACTTAGGACACCGTGCCTCTCGTGCGACGTACTGCGTGGGCGTGGATGCGGCGGTCCTGGAGTTTGTGGTGCAGAGTGCGTCTCACTACCGGCCAGATTCTCGATCTTGCTATTTCTCCTTGTCGGTTCGATAGGTGAGCAAGTGGGGCTACAAGGAGCTCCAAATATGAGCAATTATATTCTTCGGGCGGTTGAGATAACTCTTCATACACATGGCCGGTAAAAATGTCAGTGCAAAGCCAGAAGCGCCGATTTATTGCAATTAACGGATACAGAACGCATCAAATTAATTCGATCACAGCGAATGGTTTAACCACAAGATCGTGCCTCCGCCGAGCCGGAATGGATGTTCCAATCCGGCTGCGCCGCGAACGGTTCGAGGCCCGCGGATTAGGCGCTGCGATCCTGAACTTCGAGGTAGTAGAGGTGCGAAGCGGCCCCGTCGACAGCGTCCACCACGGACCGTGGAGGCCGCTCTGGCACCAATCTTTGCGACATTCTGACTAAATTTGTCGGAACCTCACAGCAAATCCGTCTCAGTTCAACAGATGTCTACCGATCCGATATTGTCGACAATAAAGAGATATGTGGTTGCTCTCGATGAAAGTCGTGGTACCGTCCCGCTGTGCCGTGGGCCACACTGCACGGGATACGGCGCTAGTTATTAACCGCAACGGGGAGGATTCACCGCTCTAATGTCGGCCGAGGCTAGATACCAACGGGTGCACTAGTGGTTGCGACGGAAGCACGCCCTGCTCCGCCGGACACCAGTTCGCCGAAGGAGGACGACGAGCTAAAGCCGGAGACCTACACCAAGCCGCTGCGAGAGGTCGGCAGCTTCTTCGCACTGTCGCTCGACATTTTGGTGCAGATGTTCCGTCCGCCCTGGGCCTGGCGAGAGTTCATCCATCAGAGCTGGTTTGTGGCGCGGGTGACGATCTTCCCGACGTTTATGGTCTCGATCCCCTTCAACGCGTTCGCGGTGTTCATCATCAACATCCTGCTGGTCGAGATCGGCGCCGCCGACCTGTCCGGTACCGGCGCCGCGTTGGCGTGTGTCGTGTACATCGGCCCGATATCGACGGTGTTAGTCGTCGCGGGTTGCGGCGCCACCGCAATGTGCGCCGAACTGGGGTCCCGCACCATCCGGGAAGAGATCGACGCGATGCGAGTGATGGGCATCGACCCGATCCAGCGCCTACTGGTGCCGAGGGTGCTTGCGCTCATGGTCAACGGGTTGTTGCTCAACGCCATCAACACGATCGTGGGTCTGGTCACGAGCTACTTCTTCTCGGTCGGCTTCCAACACGTCAATCCCGGTTCCTACGCGGCCAGCTTGACGCTGCTGGTCGGAGTCACCGAGGTCCTCATAGCCTTCGTCAAGGCGACACTGTTCGGCGTGATCGCCGGCTTCATCGCCTGCTACAAGGGCGTCACCGTGGGCGGGGGCCCGCAAGGTGTCGGCAACGCGGTCAACGAAACAGTGGTCTACACGTTCATGGCGTTGTTCGTGATCAACGTGGTATTCACGGCCGTCACGACGAAGGCGACGATATGACCGCCGTCCCCTCTGGGCAGCGGCTGCCGCGGCTGACGAATACCGCGCGCGGACTTGTCGACGGCTGGAACCGGCTGGGAACTCAGACCGCGTTCTACGTCAGGGCGCTGGGATTCACGTGGGAAGCCATCGTCCGCTACAAGGTGGAGACGCTGCGCCTGATCGCGAATATGAGTCTGGGTGTTGGCGCGCTGGCCGTCATCGGCGGCACCGTGGTAATCGTCACCACCTTGACGATGTCTGTCGGTGGGCTGGTCGCCATCCAGCTGTTCCGATCGCTATCGGACGTCGGGGTGCAGGCCTTGAGCGGTTTCGCGTCGGCCTACATCAATACGCGTCTCGCGGCGCCGCTGGTCGCCTGCATCGGCCTGGCGGCCACCATCGGTGCGGGTGCTACCGCGCAGTTGGGCGCCATGCGGATCAACGAGGAGATCGACGCGCTCGAGGTGATGGGCATCCGGACAATCACCTATCTGGTCTCCACCCGGGTGGTCGCCGGCGTCGTGGTCACCGTTCCGCTGTGGTGCATGGCTTCGTTGGCCGGCTATATGGCCACCCGCACTCTCGTCATTTTCGCCTACGGGCAGGCCCCCGGCGTCTACGACCACTACTTCCACACATACCTGCAGCCGACCGACCTGATCTGGTCGATGCTGCAAGTCATCGGGACTGCCACATCGATCATGCTGGTGCACACCTATTACGGTTTCAACGCCTCGGGCGGACCGGCAGGGGTCGGCGAGGCCGTCGGTCGTGCGGTGCGCGCGTCACTGGTCGTGGCGGTGGCGGTGACATTGGCGGTCGCGATGGCCGCCTACGGGGTGTCCGGCGACTTCAACCTGTCGGGATAGCGACGATGAGAAGGAAACGGCGTGAGGCCGGCCTGCACCCGGGACTGTGGACGGTGATCCTCCTCGCCTTCATCATCAGTGGGTTTGTGCTGACGTTTGGCGCGTTCAACAGAGACTTCAGGCCGTACGCGAGGGTGACCCTCACTTCCGACCGCTCCGGTCTGGTCATGGAACCCGGCGCAAAAGTAAAGCTGCGCGGCGTACAAGTCGGCCGGGTTGCTTCGATCCAGCCCGGCGAGCCGGTCAAGCTTCAGCTGGAACTCTATCCGGAGCAGCTGAAATACATCCCCGCCAACGTCGGCGCCGAAATCACCGCCACAACGGCATTCGGGGCCAAGTACGTCGACCTACTCACTCCCGCCGACCCGAGTACCAAGCGGCTGAGGGCGGGGGCGGTGGTGGCATCACGCAACGTGACCACCGAGGTCAACACGGTGTTCCAAAACTTGGTCGGTGTGCTGAACAAGGTCGACGTCGCCAAACTGAACGCGATCCTCACTGCGTTGGCCGACGGACTCCGCGGCAAGGGGGAGGCCATCGGCGCGTTGACCACCGACCTCAACCAAGTTCT
>NZ_DATNJW010000191.1:0-8178 GCF_035603715.1 Mycobacterium sp.
CAGAGAAAATCTGACCAAAGCAAGACACCAAAAACTGGCATCAAAAAACCACGTCCCAACACGGGGCGCTGAAACGCGGCCAAAAAAACAACAACAAAAACAAAACCACCAAACACACTATTGAGTTCTCAAACAACACCCGTTTTCGGGCAACCCTGCTACTGTACTCCATCGCAAAAGCGCCGTCAAACTGCACGTCCGATGCCCTAGAGCAGGCGTGCTTGTTATGTACCGACCTACTCTACGCGCTCTATCTCTGCGCCCAAACTCGCCAGGTTTTCCACGAACAACGGGTAGCCCCGGTCGATGTGGAACACGTCGTGCACCTCGGTGTCACCGTCGGCCACCAGGCCGGCAAGCACCAGTCCCGCGCCGGCCCGGATGTCCGAAGACCACACGGGCGCACTCGACAGTTGCGGAAGACCCCTGACCACGGCGTGGTGACCGTCGGTGCGCGCATCGGCACCTAGGCGGATCATCTCCTCGACGAACCGGAACCGCGCTTCGAATACGTTCTCGGTGATCATCGAAGTGCCGTCGGCGATTGACGCCAGCGCAATCGCCATCGGCTGCAGGTCTGTCGGGAAACCGGGGAACGGCAGCGTCGCGACGTTGACGGCCTTCGGCCGCTCGTACTGGGTGATCCGAAAGCTGTCGTCGGTCTGAGTAACCGTGGCGCCGGCATCGTGCAGCTTGTGCAGCACAACCTGCAGATGCGCCGGGTCGACCCCGGTCACCGTGACGTCGCCGCGGGTTATCGCGGCGGCAATGCCCCACGTGGCGGCCACAATTCGGTCGCCAATCACCCGATGCTCCGTCGGGTAGAGCCGCGGTACGCCGGTAATCGTCATCGTCGGCGAACCCGCGCCCTCGACGTGCGCGCCCATCTGGTTCAACATCGCGCACAGGTCAACCACGTCGGGCTCGCGCGCGGCATTGTGAATCGTCGTGACGCCCTCAGCCAGCACCGCAGCCATCAAGATGTTCTCGGTTGCCCCGACCGAGGGGAACTCCAGTTGAATTTCCGCGCCGTGCAAGGAATCTGCCTGCGCAACGACGCAGCCATGCTCGATATTGCAGACGGCTCCGAGTTGCCGCAGCCCGGCTTGATGCATGTCCAGCGGCCGCGAACCGATGGCGTCACCACCAGGCAGCGCGACTTTGGCGCGCTTGCACCGCCCGACCAGGGGACCGAGCACGCAGACCGAGGCCCGGAACTGCCGCACCGCAGCGAAGTCGGCGTCGTATTTCGGCTCGTCCGGCGAGGTGATGCGCACGGTTGCCCCGGCCAATTCGACAGTGGCGCCCAGGCCCCGCAGCACTTCCGCCATCAACGGCACATCGAGGATGTCGGGACAGTTGGTGATCGTGCTGGTGCCTTCGGCAAGCAGCGTCGCCGCCATCAACTTCAGAACACTGTTCTTGGCTCCCCCAACAGCGACTTCGCCCGACAACCGACTACCTCCGGTCACCACGAAACGCTCGGCCACGCGGGCCAGTTTAGTGAAGCCGTTTCGCCCTGTCAGTCGGCTACGTCAGTCGGAGCGGTACGTTTTTGTTCATGGCAGTACATCTGACCCGCATCTATACCCGGACTGGCGACGACGGAACGACGGGGTTGAGCGATTTCTCACGGGTCTCCAAAAACGACACGCGCCTGGTGGCATACGCCGACTGCGACGAGGCCAACGCGGCGATCGGCGCGGCGATCGCCCTGGGAAACCCGACGCAGCAGATAGCCGACGTGCTGAAACAGATCCAAAACGATCTGTTCGACGCCGGCGCGGATCTGTCGACGCCGGTGGTGGAGGACCCCAAGCATCCGCCACTGCGCATCACGCAGTCCTACATCGACCGCCTCGAGGCCTGGTGCGATGAATTCAACGAGAGCCTGGCACCGCTCAAATCGTTTGTGCTGCCTGGTGGTTCACCGCTCTCAGCACTGCTGCACGTCGCCCGCACGGTGGCCCGACGCGCGGAGCGTTCGGCGTGGGACGCGATCGAGGAGCACCCAACAGATGTCAGCCCGCTGCCCGCGAAGTACCTGAATCGCCTGTCGGACTTGCTGTTCATCTTGTGCCGAGTGGTCAATCCCGACGGCGACGTGCTGTGGCAACCCGGCGGCGGAAGATCCGACCAGCCGAAGAAGTAAACCCCAACGTCAAGTGGTGCGGCGGCGTGCGCGAGGCGACGGACGTGACTCCAACCACGACTGGAATGCCGTCAATGCGCCTCGGTCCAGCGCGATTTCGTAGCCCGCCCTGCGCTCCTGCGTGGTATCACGCAGTTCGAGCACGATGATCTCGTCGGTCATGATGTCGAACTCGTCACCGCGCGGTGGACGTCGAGAGACGACCTCCACACCTCGCCGATTGAGCTTGCGGTCCGGCCACAACCGAACGCTGGACAGTCGGTAGAACACGGCATCCGCACCGCGGTAACGAATTACGCCGTGGCGCCAACCGTGGCCCCCGACCGCGGGGATGTCCCGCATGATCGCCGCCGTCCCACCTTGACGCAGCTTCCACAAGCGATAGCTCAGGGCGACGACCGCAAGCCCCAGCAGGACGACGAGCAGGATCATCACGCTCATGAGCGCGCTCATCGCGGCGGTCCGCTAGTCGAGCGCGCCGACAGCGCGCAGTCTGCCACGTCCCCTCGCGGCAATGCGCGGGTCGTCTGATTCCGAATCCTGTTTGGCGGCAGCCTCGTCGATCTCCGATTCGAATTGTGCGAACTCGGCGAGGATGCTGACACTCTCCTCGGTGACCGACAGAAAGCCGCCTTCGATGGCGACCCGGAGGTCATCCTCGCCCTCACGCTCCACTCGAACTATGGCGTCGTCGACGAGCTGCGCAACCAGCGGGATGTGATTGGGCAGAATCCCGATCTCCCCCACCGTGGTGCGCGTGAAGAGGAACGTCGCCTCGCCCGACCAGATTTTCCGGTCCACGGCGACGATCTCCACGTTCAGCACGGCCATCTCACACCTGCCCTTCCACGCTCAGCCTCCGCCGGCGACACATCACAGCTTGGCGCCGAAGCTCTCGGCCTTCTTTGCCAGGTCGTCCAGCCCACCGATAAGGAAGAAGGCCTGCTCGGGGATGTGGTCGAAATCGCCCTTGGCCAGCTTGTCGAAGGCCTCGATGGTTTCCTTCAGCGGAACGGTGGATCCTGGCTGACCGGTGAACTGCTCGGCCGCCATCATGTTCTGGGAGAGGAACCGCTCGATCCGGCGTGCCCGGTTGACCTGCTGCTTGTCCTCTTCTGACAGCTCGTCGATACCCAGAATCGCGATGATGTCCTGAAGGTCCTTGTAGCGCTGCAAGATTCGGATCACTTCCTGCGCAACCCGGTAGTGCTCGTCGCCGACGATCGCCGGGTCCAGGATCGTCGAGCTGGATGCCAACGGGTCCACCGCGGGGAAAATACCCTTGGAGAACACGTTTCGGGACAGCTCGGTGGTGGCGTCCAAGTGCGCGAACGTCGTCGCCGGCGCGGGGTCGGTGTAGTCGTCGGCGGGCACGTACACCGCTTGCATCGAGGTGATGGACTTACCTCGGGTCGAGGTGATCCGTTCCTGCAGCTCACCCATCTCGTCAGCGAGCGTGGGCTGGTAGCCCACGGCTGAAGGCATCCGGCCGAGCAGTGTCGAGACCTCGGAACCGGCCTGGGTGAATCGGAAGATGTTGTCGATGAACAGCAGCACGTCCTGGCCCTGCTCGTCGCGGAAGAACTCGGCCATCGTCAACGCCGACAAGGCGACTCGCATACGGGTGCCGGGCGGCTCGTCCATCTGTCCGAAGACCAGCGCGGTGTCCTTGAGCACATCGGCATCCGCGAGCTCGACCCACAGGTCGTTGCCCTCACGGGTGCGTTCCCCGACGCCGGCGAATACCGAAGTACCACCGAAGTTTCGGGCGATACGGTTGATCATCTCCTGGATCAGAACGGTCTTACCCACACCCGCACCGCCGAACAGCGCGATCTTTCCACCGCGCACATAAGGCGTCAGCAGGTCAACGACCTTCAGGCCGGTCTCGAGCATCTCGGTGCGCGGCTCGAGCTCGTCGAACGGCGGCGGCTTGCGGTGAATCGTCCAGTGGTCGAAGTCTTCTCCGTAGCCCGGCTCGTCCAGACAGACCCCCAAGGCGTTGAACACGTGGCCCTTGACGCCGTCGCCAACCGGAACGGAGATCCCCTTTCCGGTATCGGTCACCTCGACGCCGCGGACCAGTCCGTCGGTCGGTTGCATCGAGATGGTGCGAACCAGGTTGTCGCCGAGGTGCTGCGCGACCTCCAGCGTCAGCGTCTTCGCCAAATCCTTGTAGCTGATATCGGCGTGCAGGGCGTTGAACAACTCCGGCACGGAGCCGCGCGGGAATTCGACGTCGACGACGGGCCCGGTGATCCGCACCACGCGGCCGTTGGTGTCGCTGCCCTTCGAGTTCGTCGACTTCGCAGCCTTTTGAGTGGTAGCAGCCATATCCTCTTCGCTTCCTGATGGGGCCTATTTGGCGTCGGCGAGCGCGTTTGCGCCACCGACGATTTCGCTGATTTCCTGAGTGATCTGAGCCTGCCGCTCGCGGTTCGCCTCGAGCGTGAGCGATTTGATGAGGTCGTCGGCGTTGTCGCTGGCCGACTTCATCGCACGCTGGCGTGACGCCAGTTCTGACGCGGCAGACTCGAGCAGCGCCGTGTAGATGCGGGTGGTCAGGTAACGCGGCAGCAGCGCATCGAACAGCGTCGTCGCATCCGGCTCGAATGAATACAGCGTGCGGGGCTCGTTGTCGTCCTCGATGTACTCCACGACCATCGGAGCCATGCGGTGCGCTCCGACCGATTGCGACATCATCGACTTGAATTCGGTGTAGACGATGTGCAATTCGTCGACTCCGGGCTCGTCGCTGGACTCTTCGTCGTCGCCGGCGCCGGCCAGGAAGGTACTCACCAGAGTTTCTGCGACCTTCGCGGCGTCCTCATAGCTGGGCCGCTCTGAGAAACCAGACCAGGATTCGCTGATGTCCCAGTTGCGAAACTTGAAATAGCCCTGCGCTTTACGTCCAACGGTGTAGAGCACCGGAGTCTTGCCGTCCGCGCGCAGTCGCGAGAAGAGCTCCTCGGCCTTGCGGAAGGCGCCGGAGTTGTACGCGCCGCACAGGCCCCGGTCCGACGAGACCACCAGCACGCCAGCCCGCTTCGGTGAGGGCTTCTCGACCAGCAGCGGGTGGTCGAGAGCCGCCTCCTGCGCGAGCGTGGTGAGCACGCGGGTGATCTCGACGGTGTAGGGCCGGGCCTCTTTCAGCCGTGCCTGTGCCTTGCCGATGCGCGACGTCGCGATCATCTCCTGGGCCTTGGTGATCTTTTTGATCGCCCCGGCGGAACGAATGCGACCCCGCAGTTCGCGAAGTGTGGCAGCCATCTTCGATTACTTCTTCTGCTCCGGCGGTGCCGGCTTGTGTACCTGCACGGCTTCTTTCTCTACCTGGTCTTCGTCGAGGGCCTCGACGTGCTCGTCACGCACCACCGATCCACCGCCCGTAGCCGCGAAGCCCTTTTTGAACTCGTTGATCGTGTCGACCAACTTCTTCTCGGTCTCTTCGCTGAGCTTCTGCGTTTTCTTGATGTCGGCAAGGATGCCGTCCTTGGCCCCGCGGATGTGGTCGAGGAACTCGGTCTCGAAGCGATGCACGTCCTCGGCCGGGACCGAGTCGAGGTGTCCGTCGGTGCCGAGGAAGATCGAAATGACCTGCTCCTCAACGGGTGACGGCTGGTACTGCGGCTGCTTGAGCAGCTCGACCAGCCGTTCGCCGCGATCCAGCTGTGCTTTCGACGTGGCATCCAAGTCCGAGGCGAAGGCAGCGAACGACTCCAGCTCGCGGAACTGCGACAGGTCCAAACGGAGGCTTCCTGCTACTTCCTTCATCGCCTTGATCTGCGCCGCGCCACCCACCCGGGACACCGACACACCGACGTTGATCGCGGGTCGCACACCCTGGTTGAACAAGTCGGACTCGAGGAACACCTGACCGTCGGTGATCGAGATGACGTTGGTCGGGATGTAGGCCGAGATGTCGTTGGCCTTGGTCTCGATGACCGGCAGGCCGGTCATCGAGCCGCCGCCGAGCTCGTCGGACAGCTTGGCGCAACGTTCCAGCAGCCGCGAGTGCAGGTAGAACACGTCACCCGGGTAGGCCTCACGACCGGGCGGACGACGCAGCAGAAGCGAGATGGCGCGGTATGCCTCGGCCTGCTTGCTCAAGTCGTCGAAGACGATCAGCACGTGCTTGCCGTTGTACATCCAGTGCTGGGCAATCGCCGAACCGGTATAGGGCGCAAGCCATTTGAACCCGGCAGCGTCGGACGCCGGCGCGGCGACGATGGTGGTGTAGTCCATCGCGCCGCCCTCATCGAGGGCACGCCGGACCGACGCGATCGTGGTGCCCTTCTGGCCGATGGCCACGTAGACGCAGCGCACCTGCTTCTTCTCGTCGCCGGACTCCCAGTTCTCGCGCTGGTTGAGGATGGTGTCGACGCACACCGCGGTCTTGCCGGTCTTGCGGTCACCGATGATCAGCTGGCGCTGGCCGCGACCGATCGGCGTCATCGCGTCGATGGCCTTGATGCCTGTCTGCAGCGGCTCGGAAACACTTTGCCGCTGCACCACCGATGGGGCCTGAATCTCCAGCGCGCGACGGGTTTCCGCCTTGATGTCACCCTGGCCGTCGATCGGCTCGCCCAGCGGGTTGATCACCCGGCCCAGGAACTCGTCGCCGACCGGGACAGAGAGAACCTCGCCGGTGCGCTTGACTTGCTGACCCTCTGCGAGCTTCTCGGAGTCACCCAGGATGACCGCGCCGACGCTGTGCTCGTCGAGGTTCAGCGCGACGCCAAGGACCCCACCGGTGAACTCGAGGAGCTCCTGGGTCATCACCGACGGCAAGCCCTCGACGTGCGCGATGCCGTCACCGGTATCGACGACGGTGCCCACCTCTTCCTTGGTGGTGTCGGAGGTGAAGGAGCTTACGTACTCCTCGATCGCACCCTGAATGTCGTCAGCCGAGATTGTCAACTCTGCCATGGCTTTTCGTTCTTCCTGCTTGTCGATGGTATTACGTCGGTAGTGGTCAGTCCGGCAATTGGGTCTGGGCCGCGGCAAGACGCGACGAAAGCGTCCCGTCGATGATCTCGTCGCCAACCGAAATCGCGAGCCCGCCGAGCAGCTCTGGGTCGATGGAAACTTGTGCCGTGACCGGGTGGCCGTAGATCCGGCTCAGCACCTCGGTGAGGCGGGTGTGCTGGGCGTCGCTGAGTTCGGCTGCTGCGCTTACCTGCGCGACGACCTCGCCACGTCGAGCCACCGCCACTTCGGCCAGGTTCTGCACTGCCGCGTCGGCCGGCTGTCCGTGGAGCAACTCGACCGTCTTGGCGAGCAGGTCAGCCGTGATCGCGTTGACGCCGGCGCCGGCACCTTTGAGGACGTTGCGCAGCAACTTAACTCGCGCATCCGCAGCCACCTCGTAGTTGCCCAGCAAGATGGCAAGCCGCGGCTGCGCGTCGAGAATGCGGGAGAACCGGAACAACTGGTCTTCCACCTCGTCGACCTCACCGGCCTTCTCGGCACGGATCAACAGGGCTTGCCGAGCTGCCAGTTGGATCGCGTCGACGAGATCGGTTTCGGCCGACCAGCGTTCGGCGACCGCCGCTTTGAGGACATCAAGAGCGGGTTGACCGACCTTGCCCGACACCAGCCGCTCGACCAATTGGACTCGCGGCGATGAGTCCTCGGACGGCTGAGTGAGATAGCGAGTGACCACGCTTTCGTGGACCAGCAGCGCGGCGACAGACGTCAGATCGTCCGCCAGCGTCGACAGGCCGTTGTCGTCAAGGCTGTCGGCGATCCCGCCGAATTGGTCCAGCAGACCCGTCAGCGCCAACCGGCTGGCCGAACGCATCTTGGTCTCGACGGGGTACTGGATGTCGGCCGTGGAGGCCGACATCTCGTCGAGATCGTTCAGGAAGCGGTCGACGGTCGCGGACTGCTGGCCCGGTTCGGCGACGTAGCCGCGCACCAGATCGGCTGCCCGCCGGACGGATTCGGCACCGATGTCCTGACGCAGCTGACGGACCAGTTGGGAACGCAACAGTTCTGCCTGCTTGGCGCCCTGCTGCTTGATC
>NZ_DATNJW010000192.1:0-14202 GCF_035603715.1 Mycobacterium sp.
GACCGAGTGCCGTAACAGGTTGGCGGCGGCCGCATCTGACGTGTCGGCCCGTTCCATGGCGGTTGCCAGCAGCACGGTGCGCTTGCCGGAGCGCAGATCGTCGCCGGAGGGCTTGCCGGTCACCGCTGGATCGCCGAAGACGCCCAGCACGTCGTCGCGCAGCTGGAACGCGACGCCCAGGTCATTACCGAACTCGTGGAACAGCGCGTGCACATCGGGCCGGTCGGCGGCAGCGGCGGCGCCCAACTGCAGCGGACGCGCCACCGTGTAGGAGGCGGTCTTGTAGGTGTCAACCGCCATTGCCGAAGCGATCGACTCCGCAGCACTGGCCTCGGCGACGATGTCGAGATACTGGCCGCCGAGCACCTCGGTGCGAATGTCGGCCCAGACCCGGCGGACTCGGGTGCGGGCACCGTGCGGCAGATCGACACCCGCGACGATGTCATCGGCCCACGCCAGCGCCAGATCGCCGAGCAGGATCGCAGCCGACATCCCGAACTGTTCCGCCGGTCCGCGCCACTGACGGTCGCGATGCAGGGCAGTGAACTGGATGTGGGTCGTCGGCCGGCCCCGGCGAGTCGCCGAGCTGTCGATCACGTCGTCGTGCACCAGCGCCGAGGCGTGCAGCAGTTCCAGCGCCGAGAACAACAGCAGCGCTTGCTCGTCGGCGTCGGTGCTCGATACCGCCCGCCAGCCCCAGTAAGCAAAGGCCGGGCGCAGCCGCTTGCCGCCGCCGAGAACGAAGTCCTCCAGGCCGGCGATCAGGGCGTCATAGTCGCTTCCGATGTACGCCGCGGCCGCTCGGCGGTCACGCAGGTATCTGCGCAACTGATCGGTGACGGCGTCGGCCAGCTCGACGGTTGCCGCTGCTTCTACGCTCAGCGCGACACCTCTTCCCGGTCCCTTGAGATCATGGCCCGCCAAGTCTATTCGGCGCGGCGCTGTCCAGCGGGTTTTGCCTCCCTCAGGACCGCTGATGAGATGCGGCCGACCGTCGCCGGACGACTGCTTCGACAGCCTCACTATGCTGTCGTGGTGCGTGGCGGGACGTGGGTTCGTGGCGTCTGACCTGCCGCGGGGGGAACTGGTCGTCCGATGAGGAGAAGCTCGTTGACTTTGAACACGGTCGCGCTCGAGATGGTGCCGCCCAACGTGGATCGCGGTCGGGAGCAGGCTCTCGAAGAGGCCCACAAGGTGCTGCAGCTGTCCGAGAAATCCGGCATCAACGGCCGGATCGGGCACGTGATGATGCCAGGGCTGATCGAGGAAGAGGACGACCGACCGGTCGAGATGAAGCCGAAGCTCGACGTGCTCGATTTCTGGTCGATCATCAAACCCGAGTTGCCCGGGGTACGTGGATTGTGCAGCCAGGTCACCGCTTTCATGGACGAGCCGGTGTTGCGCCAACGGCTCGGTGAGCTGGTCGGGGCCGGAATCGACGGCATCGTCTTCGTCGGTGTGCCGCGGACCATGGCCGACGGCGAGGGTTCCGGCGTCGCGCCGACCGACGCCCTGTCGATCTTTCAAGAGCTGGTGGCCAACCGCGGTGTGATCTTGATCCCCACCCGCGATGGCGAAGTGGGCCGGCTGAATTTCAAGTGCGATCAGGGTGCGACGTTCGCGCAGACACAGCTGCTGTATTCCGACGCGATCGTGGGGTTTTTGACCGAGTTCGCCGCGAAGACCGACCACCGGCCCGAGATCCTGTTGGGGTTCGGCTTCGTCCCCAAGGTTGAGGAGAGGGTCGGCTTCATCAACTGGCTCATCCAAGATCCCGGCAACGCCGCCGTCGCCCAGGAGCAAGCGTTCGTCACGACGTTGGCGAATACCGAACCGGCGCAGCGGCGCAAGTTGCTTCTCGATCTGTACAAGCGGGTGATCGACGGTGTCGCCGACTTGGGCTACCCGCTGAGCCTTCATCTCGAAGCCACCTATGGCAATTCCGCGGCCGCGTTCGACACGTTCGCCGAGATGCTGGATTACTGGTCGCCGACGAGCTGAGAGTCGACGCGGGGTCAGCTGGAGGGCGGGTCGCTCGGCTCGGCGACACGAGGCGAGCGATCGCGGGTGTACCAGGCCAGCAGCGCCACAGCGCCCGCCACCGCGATCGACGCCAGAGCCAGCCACAGCGCCGCGCCCTGGAATGAGCGGGTGCTCGGGTCGGTGTAGCGGGCCTGCGCGTTCAGCATGCTGACCACGCCGGGTTTCAGCTTCCACTGCACGGTCTGCGGGTCGACGCGGTCACCGTTGGTGGAGGTCACCGATCCGGGGAAGGCGACCGACAGCTCTACGTCGGCCTCGGAATCGGTCAGCGACGTCAGGTCCGCGCGCCCTTCCAGGATCACCAGGTCGCCCGCTCTGCGCAGCGACAGGTTCACGCCCTGTGCGTCAGAGTTCATGTGGGCGAGTTCCGGCAGTTCAGCGAAGGTCAGATCGGCGAACGTGGCCTGCGAACCCACGTAGCCGTCGCGGTCGTATTTGGACACCGCGACCTTCTGTCCGAACGCCAGATTGGGATCCAACTGCGGACCGGGATCTTTGTCGTTGCGTGGCTTCGCCGCGGCGACGATGTCGCCGGACACCAGGTCGTCGGGGGAGATCGTGATGGATGCGTTGATCCGCACGCAGCCGGCGAGCACGGGTATCACCAGCAGCAGCATCGTCAAAGCCGTCAGGCGGCGGCGATGACCCGCCGTAAAACCACCGGACAAGAGCTGTATACCGCTGGCGCGCACCAGGTCATCGTGCCAGACCGGGTCGGAACCGGGGCGACTACAGCGGCAGCTGGCGGCCCAGAATCGCGAATGCCCGTGGGTCGCCGGTGAAGTGGTAGCCGCGAATGACGTCGAGGAAGCCCAGTCGCCGGTAGAGGCGCCAAGCGCGATTGGCCTCGCCACGGGTCTCCGGGGTCGAGAGCAGGACGTTGGCTTCGCTGCGCTCGGAAAGCAGCCGACGAGCCAGCGCCTCTCCCAGACCTCGGCCCTGCGCCCGAGGGAGGATGTGCAGCTCGGTCAGCTCGAAGTAGCTGGTCATCAGCTTGCTGATCTCCGGGGCCGGGAAGCCACTGCGCTCCAAGCCGGCCACAACTTGCTGCTGCCACCACTGATCTGGGGCACCGCAGTAGCCGTAGGCCACACCGAGCAGTGGAGCGTCGCTCAGCTCGTCAGGCGACGGCGCGGACCCGTCCGACGCCTCGACTTCGACGGCTGCCACGGCCTGCCAACCGCGCCGCCGGGTGTGCTCGAGCCACATCGCGGCCCGCTGGTTCTCGGTCCCGGGTGGGTAGCGCATGGCGTCGATGTACACGCCCAAGGCATCGGAAAGTCGTCGCTGCATGTCCTGTGGCGGCAGGTTGATGAGGAATGTCGCCAACGTGCGGTCCCTCCTCAGTCGTCCAGTGCAGTGCGCCATCCCATTATCGGGCGCGGCGGTGCCGCGTTGATCGCGGACCGGTCGCGATTACAATCAGCGGGCGAAGCGGTGGTAACGCGCAGATTGACCTCGTATCATTCTTATTAGTCGCCCCCGCAGCGGGCGTAGGCGTGCTATCGGTATTAACGTGACAGGTTCTTGGCAAGGAGGGACGAATGCCACTCTCCGATCATGAGCAGCGGATGCTCGACCAGATCGAGAGCGCTCTCTATGCCGAGGACCCTAAATTCGCCTCGAGCGTTCGCGGCGGTGGGTTGCGCGCCCCGACGGCGCGGCGACGGTTGCAGGGCGCGGGGTTGTTCCTGCTCGGCCTCGCCATGCTGGTTTCCGGAGTGGCGTTTAAGGCCACCATGATCGGAACCTTCCCGGCGCTGTCCGTGGTCGGTTTCATCGTGATGTTCGGCGGCGTGGTGTTTGCCATTACCGGCCCGCGACTCGGCGGCCGCGGTGAGCGCCCCGGACCCTCGACTGGTGCACGTCAGCGCCGCGGCAAAAGTGGCGGCGGATCGTTCACCAGCCGGATGGAGGATCGGTTCCGCCGTCGCTTCGAGGAGTAGGGTCCGCGACGAAAAAAGGGCAGCCAACTGGCTGCCCTTTTTTGTGCCCGCCGGCGGTTTGGCGTAAATGCCTGCCAAGATGCCCCACTGCGCCCCACCTGAGCAGTAACTGCAGCTAAACAGCCAGTTCTTGAGCTGTTCTGCACACCCGCTCGACCCGCGAGTGCCATGGTGGTGGCCGAGAACCTGCTGAAACGACACCAATCGGTGACATTCGTGTCGTTAAATGGAGCGAAGTGGGGGATAGTGGGGTATCGTGGCGGAAGTCGAAGGGCATGGAGGTAGCCAGATGTTTCTGGGCACCTACACGCCAAAGCTCGACGACAAGGGGCGGCTCACGTTGCCCGCCAAGTTCCGCGACGCACTGGCAGGGGGATTGATGGTCACCAAGAGCCAAGACCACAGCCTCGCCGTCTACCCGCGAGCGGCGTTCGAGGAACTCGCTCGTAAGGCCAGTCAGACCTCGAGAAGCAATCCCGACGCCAGAGCCTTCCTGCGCAACCTGGCCGCCGGCACCGACGAACAGCATCCCGACGCCCAGGGCCGGATCACCTTGTCGGCCGATCACCGCCGCTACGCGAACCTCTCCAAGGATTGCGTCGTGATCGGATCGATTGAATACCTGGAGATCTGGGATGCGCAGGCCTGGCAGCAGTACCAAGAGACCCACGAAGAGAACTTCTCCGCGGCCAGCGATGAAGCACTCGGCGACATTATCTAAGGCGCGTGCCCGTGCATCGTGGCCCCTGTCCGAACCGACCCTGACGTACTTCCCCAACGCCAGGTTCGTGCCGTCGGACAGGGACCTCGATGCAACGGACCGCCGAGTCGCCTGCCAAGCTACTCGTCGGGAAGGTGTTGTCATGGCTGACGCCACTGGCGAATTCGGCCATGTGCCCGTTCTGCTCGACCGCTGCTTCGCACTGCTGCGCCCGGCATTGACGCGCCACCATCGGGACGGATCGGGCGCGGTGCTCATCGACGCGACCGTCGGTGCCGGCGGACACGCCGAGCGGTTCCTCAGTGAACTGCCCGGGCTGCGACTGATTGGCATCGACCGCGACCCGACCGCGCTGGACATCGTCCGCCGGCGGTTGTCCCGTTTTGCCGACCGGCTCACCCTGGTACAGACACGGTATGACGGAATCGACACGGCGCTGGCCGAATCGGGTTATGACTCAACCGAATCCGTCGACGGCATCCTTTTCGACCTGGGTGTCTCGTCGATGCAGCTCGACCGGACCGAGCGAGGCTTCTCCTACGCGCAGGACGCGCCGCTGGACATGCGGATGGATCCCACGTCGTCGTTGACCGCGGCCGAGATCCTCAATACCTACGACGAGTCCGCGCTGACCGACATCCTGCGTCGATACGGTGAGGAGAAGCTGGCCCGCCGCATCGCATCGCACATCGTCCGGCGCCGTGCGCAGTCGCCGTTCGCCTCGACCGCTGAGTTGGTAGAGGTTATCTACCAAGCGGTTCCGGCGCCGGCCCGGCGGACCGGTGGGCATCCGGCCAAGCGGACGTTTCAGGCCTTGCGCATCGCGGTCAACAGCGAGCTCGACGCGTTGCGCGACGCCCTGCCGCCGGCGCTGGATGCGCTGACCGTCGGCGGACGCATCGTGGTGATGGCCTATCAGTCGCTGGAGGACCGCATCGTCAAGCGGTTGTTCGCCGACGTCACCACCTCCAGCTCGCCGGCCGACCTACCAATCGAATTGCCTGGGCACGCACCGAAATTCACGCTGTTGACCCGCGGCGCCGAACGTGCCGACGACGCCGAGATCCAGCAGAATCCGCGCAGCGCCGCCGTGCGACTGCGTGCGCTACAACGTGTGCAATCGGAGGGAGGCTCATGAAGGCCAAGCGCGACGCGCAACCGCCCCGCGCCGGCGACCGGCGTCGCGGGCAGAGCAACGCTTCCCGGAAGGCGGGGCGCCCGGCGGCCGAGCCGACCGCCGCACGCCGCACCCGTTCGCGCGCCGGGAAAGCCACCGCGCCGGCTCGTGAGCCACGCGGGTCGCGATCCGCGCCGCAGACCTCGCCGATGGCGCGGCCCGTCGAACGACCGGCCCGACCGAAGACCACCACCCAGGCCAAGGCCCGGGCGAAGGCGCGGAAGGCCAAGAAGCCCAAGGTTGTTCGGACCCCATTGCGGGAACGCCTGCTCAACCGACTCACGTCGATCGATCTGCGCCCGCAGACTCTGGCCGCCAAAGTCCCATTCGTCGTACTGGTGATCGGCTCGCTGGGCGCCGGGCTCGCTCTCACGTTGTGGCTGTCCACCGCCGCCGCCGAGCGCTCCTATCAGTTGGGCAGCGCCCGGCAGCGCACCGAGTTGCTGCAGCAGCAAAAGGAAGCGCTCGAACGCGACGTCCAGGAGGCGCAGGCCGCTCCGGCCCTGGCCGAGGCGGCGCGCGGCCTGGGCATGATCCCGACCCGCGACACCGCGCACCTGGTGCAGGATCCCGCGGGGAACTGGGTTGTGGTGGGTACTCCCAAGCCCGCGCAAGGGGTTCCGCCGCCGCCGCTGAACAGCAAGCTGCCCGACGAACAGCCAACGCCGAAGTCTCCGCCGGTGAATTCGGTTGAGGTGCCCTCGCTGGTACTGCCCGGCAACGGCGCTCCGCTGGTCCCATTGGCGCCCGGTCCCGACGCCATGGTTCGCACCCCCGACGGCGCCACCACACTGGGGCCGCAACACATTCCGGTGCCTGACGGCCCGCTGCCACTACCGGGTGCGGGGCCGGCGGCCACGCCGGGAATGCCGATAGCACCGGGAATGCCGATAGCGCCGGTTATGCCCCCGCTCGTCGTCGCGCCAGCGGTACCGCCCGCTCCGGTTGCGCCCCCGGTCGTCGCGACTGTTCCGCTGGCCGCACCGGTGCCCCCGCCGGCCGGGCCGGCCCCGGCCGACGTCCCGGGCGTACCGCATCACGTCGTGCCCACCGGCCCTCTTCTTGGTGAGCAGTTCGGTCCCCTGACGGTCACGACGCCCGGCGTTCCACGGTGAATCGCACGCACCGGCCGGGCGGCCGGTCACTACGACAGACGCAGTCCCGCAAGCCGAGTCGGGCAAAGGCGAGCCCAGCTGATCACTCGGCGCGTGAACGCCGAACCCGCCAGGCCGTCGAGATCGGAAGCCGCGGAGCATCTTTCGTCTTCCGCCACCGAGTAGGCAACGGCGTCATCTTCTTGGCGCTGGTGGTGGCCGGCGCCCAGCTGTTCTACCTACAGGTGCCACACGCCTCCGGGCTGCGCGCGGAGGCCGCTGGTCAGCTCAAAGTCACCGACACCGAAAAGGCGGTGCGCGGCAACATCGTCGACCGCAACAACAACCAACTCGCTTTCACGATCGAGGCCCGCGCGCTGACCTTCCAGCCGCGCCGTATCCAGAAGCAATTGGGCGAAGCCAAGCAGAAGAACGCGAAAGCTCCTGACCCGCAGGAGCGCTTGAAGGAGATCGCCAAGGAAGTGTCGCTTCGGCTGAACAACAAGCCGGACAAGGCCACCGTGCTGAAGAAGCTGCGCAGCGACGAGACGTTCGTTTATCTCGCCCGTGCGGTCGACCCAGCGATCGCCACCACGATCACCCGGAAATTCCCCGAGGTCGGTGCCGAGCGTCAAGACCTGCGCCAGTATCCGGGCGGGTCGCTGGCGGCCAACGTCGTCGGCGGAATCGACTGGGACGGGCACGGTTTGCTCGGCCTGGAGGATTCCATGGACGCGGAGTTGGCGGGCACCGACGGGTCGGTGACCTACGATCGCGGTTCCGACGGTGTGGTGATTCCGGGCAGCTACCGCAATCAGCATCGGGCGGTCAACGGCGCGACGGTGCAGCTGACCATCGACGACGACATCCAGTTCTACGTTCAGCAGCAGGTGCAGCAGGCCAAGAATCTATCCGGCGCGCGCAACGTCTCGGCGGTGGTGCTCGATTCCAAGACCGGCGAAGTGCTGGCCATGTCCAACGACAACACCTTTGACCCTTCCCAAGACATCGGCCGCCAGGGCAACAAGCAGCTGGGTGACCTGCCGGTGTCCTCGCCATTCGAGCCCGGTTCGGTGAACAAGGTTGTCACCGCCGCCTCGGTGATCGAGTACGGCCTGACCAATCCCGATGAGGTGCTGCAGGTTCCGGGCTCGATCAACATGGGCGGGGTCACGGTGCACGACGCCTGGGTTCACGGCGTCGCGCCTTACACAACGACCGGCGTGTTCTCGAAATCGTCCAACGTGGGCACACTGATGCTCGCGCAGCGGGTCGGACCACAGCGCTACTACGACATGGTGCGCAAATTCGGGCTCGGTCAGCGCACCGGGGTCGGCCTGCCGGGTGAAAGCGAGGGCCTGGTGCCCCCGATCGACCAATGGTCGGGCAGCACGTTCTCCAACCTGCCGATCGGCCAAGGTCTTTCGATGACCCTGCTGCAGATGACCGGCATGTATCAGGCGATCGCCAACGACGGTGTGCGGATTCCACCGCGGATCATCAAGTCCACCGTCTCGCCCGACGGCGCACGCACCGAAGAGCCACGCCCGGAAGGTGTTCGGGTGGTTTCACCGGAGACCGCGCGGACCGTCCGCAACATGCTGCGCGGCGTCGTCCAGCGTGACCCGACCGGAATCCAGCAGGGCACCGGGCCCGCCGCCGCCGTCGACGGCTACCAGGTGTCCGGCAAGACCGGGACGGCACAGCAGATCAACCCGGCCTGCGGCTGCTACTACGACAACGTCTACTGGATCACCTTCGCAGGCATGGCCACCACCGACGATCCGCGCTACGTGATCGGCGTCATGATGGACAACCCGTCCACCAATGCCGACGGGACTCCCGGCCACTCCGCGGCCCCGCTGTTCCACAACATCGCCGGCTGGCTCCTGCAACGCGGAAACGTCCCGCTGTCAGCTGATCCCGGTCCGCCGTTGACGCTGCAGGCCATGTAGCCAGGGGTGAATTGCGGCCGACCCCCACCCGGTGATATGGGAGAATGACGAACCACAGCGGGAGGTGACGGTGATGGCGGCAGGCGGGGATTTCCGGGTCGACATTGAAGCATTGGCGAGCTCGGCCGCGCACGTGGCCGGCCAGGGCGACGATCTGGCGAGTGCCCATTTGTCGTCCGACAGCCGGATCGCCGCGGCACAGTCGGGCTGGGTCGGCAGCTCGGGGGCGGCGCTGCAGATCAGGACCGCTGCCTGGCTGGAAACGTCACGCAGACTGCTGACCAGCGTCGGCGATCATGCGTTGGCTCTGAACAACGACGGCATCGATTTCACCGCGCTTGAGAATGAGAACGTCGAGAAACTGCGCGCAGTGCACCCTGCCCCTGAGTCGTGACGTTGACGGTGGCCGACATTGATCGGTGGAACGCCGGTGCGGTGCGTGAGGTCTTTCAGGCCGCGAATGCTCGCGGGCAGGCCACCTTGGAAGCGTCGCGTCAGCTGAGCACCCTGTCGGTGTTCGACACCTGGGAAGGCGCCACCGCCGAGGCCAGAAAGCACGTCAACGCCGGCATCCGCCAAGACCTCGACGCCCACGGCAACGAGGCGCTCGCGGTGGCTCGGGCCGCCGACCAGGCCGCCGACGGTATCGAGCATGTGCAGTCGGACCTGCGGACGTTGCGCCACGACGCCAACGAACTGCACATGGCGATCGACGCGATGACCAACCGAGTGGTCCCGGGCCCCAATTGCCTACCGTCAGAAGCGCTTATCGCCGAAATACAGTTACAGCCCCGGCTCGACGCGATTCTTGCCGAGGCCAACGCCGTCGACCAGGAGCTGGCCGCCGCGATCAACATGGCCGACGGCGACACCGCTATTCCACCCGATGCCGGCCCACCGGTCGGTCCGCAGGGATTGACCCCGACCCAGCGTGAAAGCGATGCCAACCAGGAACGGGTGCGCGAAGAGCGCGCCAAACTCCAGGCGCACATCAACGACCTCAAGCAGGCCATCACCAGAGCAGGCGGTGACCAGAATCGACTGCAGGACCTCAACTCTCAGTTGAACGCCGCTCAGAACCGGATGGGTGAATACGACGCCATCGACGATGCGCTCCGACGCGCACCGGAGACCTACCTGACCCAGCTGGATATCCCGACCGATCCGAGTCAGAAGGTCAAGGCCGCGGTGGCCGTCGGCAACCCCGATACCGCGACCGACATTTCGGTGACCGTGCCCGGCATCGGCTCGACCACCAAGGATTCACTGCCGAGCATGGTCTCCGAGGCGCGAAATCTGCAGAACACGGCAAACGAAGAGCTTCGGCGACTGGGGCGTTCGGGTTCAGTGGTTACCATCGCGTGGATGGGCTACGACCCGCCGGCCAATGTGCTCAACACGACCAGCCCGCGCGATTTCTGGCGCACCATCAACGACGGCCAAGCGAAGGCCGGAGCGGCCTCGCTGGCTCCCTATCTGCAGGAGTTGCACACCAACAACCCGAATGCGCATCTCAGCCTGTTCGGGCACAGCTACGGTTCGCTCACGTCGTCGTTGGCCCTGCAGCAACTCAATGCTCAGGGCTTGCATCCGGTCAACGACGCGGTGTTCTACGGCTCGCCGGGTCTGGAGCTCGATAACCCCAGTCAGCTGGGGCTGGCCAATGGACATGCGTTCGTCATGCGAGCGCCACCTGGCGACGATTGGATTCCCGAAGTGGCGCCGCTCGCGCCGCTGCATGGCTGGGGAGCAGATCCGTACGGCGGCATGATGCCCGAACTGTCGTCGCAAGCCGGTACGAGTCCCGACGGCGTGGTGCGAGAGGGTGTGCACAGCCACGCCGACTACCCGCGCGCGGTCACCGGGCCGGGAGGCGAGCAGACGCTGAGAATGTCCGGCTACAACCTGGCGGTGGTCGCGGCCGGGATCGCCGATTTACCCGATGGCGGACAGCAATTGGTGATGGCGCCCACGCCGTTGACCCCGTACCCACACCCGGGCCGATGATGACCGTTCGGGTGGCCGCGTGGATTGTGTGGATGGTGGTGATATCGATGTCAGTTTTCGGTTGTGGCGCAACAGATTCGGGATCGCAGGGCAATCCCGGTCCACAGCGTGTCGCGGAACTCGAGAACGGGCTGCGTTCTAAACCGAGTTTTGAAGCTGCGCGTGCGCAGTATGTGGCGGCGACGGATCAGATGGCCACCCAGATCATTGCGCTGGTGCCGGGGATGACCTGGAAGGTTGACGAAAACAGCTGGAACGGCTGCGGCGGCGACCTCGCGTGGACCCGCGCGGTGCAGGTGTACTACCGACTGGCGTCCGACCGAGCCATCCCCGACAACGTCTGGCCGAAGGCGGTGCAGATCGTGAAGGACGGTGCCGCGAAATTCGGGGCCACCACCGTCAGCGTGTTCGTCGACCAGCCGGGCAACAAGGACCTCGCCATTTCCGGTTCGGGGGCACAATTTCATTTCGGCACCAAGGCTGGGACGGTCTTGGCGGCGACGTCGGACTGCCGGATGCGCGAAACCGACACTCCGACGCCCACGCCCACACCGTGAGATGACAACCCGAGCCGAGCACCGGGGTCGCTTAGTGGTGAATTGGATCCTGGCGGTCCTTACGGTGCCGGGCGCGTTGTTCGTCATGCTGTTCGGCTTCGCGGCGGCGATGGGCACCGATCGATGCGCCTACGAAGACTGCCCGCGTTTGGGCCCGCCAGTTCCCGTGATGACCCTGCTGGTTTTCGGTGCGCCGCTTCTTTCGCTGGCGACGCTCATCGCCTCGGCCCGGACCGCCCGGCGGGGCTGGGGATTCGCGATCCCGTTGGCGGCGTTCGCGCTGTTCGGCATCGACGTTGTGGTGCTCTACCTGTCGTTCAGGCCGTAACGGCTGTCCGCCGAAACTCGCCCGCTCGATAAGGTGTCAGGGCTGATGGAGGCGCTGACCCCGGCGCCGGAAACCGGTCGGCGGACGGAGGTGATGGAGATGCCCGCTGCGCTGCGTCCCACCACCGGCGCCGGCGTGCCGCTCTCGACGCTGGCCGCCCAGGTGGGGGCGGTTCCCGCCGAGGGCAGCTCCACGTCGGATTTGCCGATCACCGGTGTGACCCTGCGGGCTCAGGATGTCCAGCCCGGCGACCTCTTTGCCGCGCTGCCCGGCGGCGCGACACACGGCGCCAGCTTTTACGGCGACGCGGTCGAACGCGGAGCCGCCGCGGTGCTCACCGACGCGTCCGGGTTGGCGCAGCTGAACCGCGACGCCGGTGTGGTGCCCGTACTCGTCCATCCCGAACCCCGCAGCGTTCTGGGCGAGCTCGCCGCCACCGTGTACGGGCATCCGTCCGAGCGGGTGGCGGTCATCGGCGTCACCGGCACATCGGGCAAGACGACGACGACCTACCTGATCGAAGCCGGTCTGCGGTCGGCCGGGCGGAGGGTCGGGTTGATCGGCACCGTCGGGGTGCGGATCAACGGCGTCGACATCCCGAGCGCGCTGACCACGCCGGAGGCGCCCGCGCTGCAGGCCCTGCTGGCGGTGATGGCCGAGCGCGGCGTCGACACCGTGGTGATGGAGGTGTCCAGTCACGCGCTGACGCTGGGCCGTGTCGACGGCATTCGCTTCGCGGTGGGCGGTTTCACCAACCTGTCCCGCGATCACCTCGACTTCCACCCGACGATGGAGGACTACTTCGAGGCCAAGGCGCGGCTGTTCGACCCGGCATCGCCGTTGCACGCCCGCCGCGCAGTGGTGTGCGTCGACGACGACGCCGGCAGGTCGATGGCCCACCGCGCCGACAAGGTGACGACCGTCAGCACCAAGGGCCGGCCCGCGGACTGGCGCGCTGAAGCCGTCACGGCTGAGGCCGGCGAGCAGGAGTTCACCGCCGTCGACCCGGCCGGTGTGCATCACCGGTTGAGGATCGCGCTGCCCGCGGAATACAACATCGCCAATTGCCTTGTCGCACTGGCGATTCTCGACGCGGTCGGCGTTTCCCCCGAACAGGCGTCAACTGGACTCCGGCACACCCAGGTTCCCGGACGACTCGAGCGGATCGACCGCGGGCAGAACTTCCTCGCCTTGGTCGACTATGCGCACAAGCCGGGCGCACTGCAGGAGGTTTTGCGGACCCTGCGCCGCCCGACCGGACGGCTGGCGGTGGTGTTCGGCGCCGGCGGCGATCGCGATCCGGGTAAACGTGCCCCGATGGGCCGCGTCGCCGCCGAGCTGGCCGATCTGGTGGTGGTGACCGACGACAACCCCCGCAGCGAGGATCCAGCGTCGATCCGACGCGAGATCCTTTCCGGCGCAACCGAAGCCGACGCCGCTGCGCACGTCGTGGAGATCGGCGACCGTCGCGAGGCGATCGACCACGCGGTGGCCTGGGCGGATGCCGGCGACGTGGTGCTGATCGCCGGCAAGGGCCACGAAACCGGTCAGACCCGCGCCGGGCACACCCAGCCGTTCGACGACCGCGTGGAGCTGGCCGCCGCGCTCGAGGGGCGGCGCGCGTGATCGCCCTCACCGTGGCGCAGATCGCCGCCATCGTCGGCGGCGACCTGGCCGACATTTCCGCCGAGGACGCGGCACGCCGCTATGTCACGGGAACCGTCGAATTCGATTCCCGCAAAGTCACTTCCGGCGGGCTGTTCCTGGCGCTGCCGGGCGCTCGCGCCGACGGACACGACCACGCCGCCTCGGCGGTGGCCGCCGGAGCGGTCGCCGTACTGGCCGCCAGACCGGTCGGTGTCCCCGCGATCGTGGTCGCTCCCGACCCGCACGGCGCACCACGCGCCGACGGGGGACTGGCCGGCGTTCTCGAGCACGACACCGACGGCTCGGGTGCGGCGGTGCTGGCCGCGCTGGCCAAGCTCGCCGCCGCGGTGGCCGCCGAGCTGGTCGCGGGCGGCCTGACGATCGTTGGAATCACCGGGTCATCGGGCAAGACGTCGACGAAGGATCTGCTGGCCGCGGTGCTCGCGCCGCTCGGCGAGGTGGTGGCGCCGCCCGGGTCGTTCAACAACGAGCTGGGTCATCCGTGGACCGTGCTGCGGGCCACCGAAGCCACCGACTACTTGATTCTGGAGCTCTCCGCACGCCATCTCGGCAACATCGCCGCGCTGGCGGCAATCGCGCCGCCGGCCATCGGGGTAGTGCTCAATGTGGGCACCGCGCATCTGGGCGAATTCGGTTCACGCGAGGCCATAGCGAGAACCAAATCCGAACTACCGCAATCTGTTCCACGATCCGGAGTGGTTGTCCA
>NZ_DATNJW010000193.1:0-10566 GCF_035603715.1 Mycobacterium sp.
CTCATTTGACGAGGAGCTTCAGCAGGACTGGAACTGGAGCGAGAAGTACGCTACGCAACCGGAGATCCTTCGTTACCTGGACCACGTGACCGACCGATTCAACCTGCGACCCGACATTACGTTCGGCACCCGCGTCACCGATGCGATCCTCGACGAGGACAGTTGGCATTGGGAAATCCGCACCGATACAGGCGAAGTGGTGTTCGCGCGTTTCATGGTGCTGGCCGTCGGCCCGTTGTCGAACGCGAACATCCCCGCCATCGAGGGAATGGAGTCGTTCGCCGGCGAGATCTACCACACCGCGCACTGGCCGCATCACGGCGTCGATTTCACCGGTCAACGAGTAGGCGTCATCGGTACGGGATCGTCAGGAATTCAGGCGATTCCGTGCATTGCCCAGCAGGCGAGCCAACTATATGTGTTCCAGCGCAGCCCCAACTACAGCGTTCCCGCCGGAAACGTTCCGCTTGATGACGACGTGCGGCGCGCGCAGAAGGCCGGCTATCCGGAACGTCGCCGGCTGTCAATGGCCAGCGGGGGTGGTTCACCGCACCAACCGCACCCGCTGTCTGCGCTCGACGTATCCGAGCAGGAGCGGCGGGAAGCCTACGAAAAGCGGTGGCAGCTCGGCGGGGTGCTGTTCAGCAAGACCTTTCCCGACCAGATGCTCGACGCGGAAGCCAACGACACCGCCCGAGTCTTCTGGGAGGAGAAAATTCGCGCCGTCGTCGACGATCCGCAGGTCGCCGACTGGCTGATCCCGGCCGACCATCCCATCGGGACGAAGCGAATCTGCACCGACGACAACTACTTCCAGACGTTCAACCGCGAGAACGTGGCCCTGGTCAACTTGCGAGAGACGCCGCTCGCGCGAATGGACTCGGCCGGGGTGGCGACTTCGGCCGCCTACTACGACCTGGATGCGCTGGTGCTGGCGACCGGCTTCGACGCGATGACCGGGTCGGTGGGCAAGCTGAACATCGCCGGGCGTGGCGGCGAGACCCTGAACGCCGCGTGGGCGTCCGGCCCGGTCACCTATCTGGGGCTGGGCGTTCCCGGCTTCCCGAACCTGTTCAACATCAGCGGCCCGGGCAGCCCATCGGTCTTGGCGAACATGGCGTTGCATTCCGAATTGCACGTCGACTGGATCGCCGACGCGATCCGCTACCTCGGCGCACACGGAGCCATAGCATTGGAAGCCACCAGGTCGGCGGCCACCGACTGGACCGACGAATGCACCCACCGTGCCGCGGAGGGCCTTATGCTGCGGGCGAATTCGTGGTACCTGGGTGCCAACGTTGCCGGCAAGCCACGGGTGTTCATGCCGTTCGTCGGCGGCTTCGGCGTCTACGGTCAGATCATCGCCGACATCGCCGCGGCCGGGTACAAAGGATTCGACCTCGTCGCCGGTCGCTCGATCACACCGTCCCGCTGAGTGGTCAGCGACCGTTTCGGCCCTGCGATCATTGCTAACCTTTTCAAGTGGGGACCAGCGCGTTACCGAACCTTCCGCCGACGAGTTGGGCCGTGTTGGGCATGCTTGCGTTCGGCGAAGAGGTATCCGGCTACGACATCAAGAAGTGGGCGGACTGGAGCGTCGGCTACTTCTACTGGAGTCCGTCATTCAGCCAGATCTATTCGGAGCTCAAGCGACTGGAGTCGCATGGTTACGCCACATCTCGGGTTCAGCATGACGGCGGGCCGCGTGGTCGACGTACCTACAAGATCACCGAATCTGGCCGGGACGCAGTCAGCAAGTGGGCGATCGAGGCTCCTATCGACCCGCCGATGCTCAAACACGGTGTGCTGTTGCGGGTTTGGCTTGGCCATCTGAACGAGCCGGACCGGCTCAAGGAAATTCTGCAAGAACACATCGCTCACGTCGACACGATGCGGCAGCGGGTGGCGATCGACGCGGAAGCTGCGGCCGAAGAACCGGCCTGGGCCTACCCACGCATCGCGATGCAGTGGTCTGAACGTTATTTCGCGGCCGAGCGGGAACTTGCGCTACAGCTGATTAAAGACATCGACGAGGCCGAAGCGGCATTCAGGAAAGGCCGGGAGGAGTCGGACGGCGCCTTCCCGACGCCGCGTCCCGGCCACTGGCGCGAAGTCGAAAAGCGAGTACAGACAGAGGATCCCGACCGGCCCTAACTGCGGGCCGGTGCCAGACGCTTCAGCGCCAGCCCGCCCTCGAATGGCCGGTAGCCGAACGCCGCGGGGGCCCGGTAACCGGTGTCGCCTAGTGGTGTGTGCACCTCGTCGACGGTTGGTCCGATCTTGGCAGCGATCGGCGCCAACTCGTCCAGGTCGAACCGGTACAGCTGACCGGCATTGCCACCCAGTATCTTTCGGCACGCATCTTCCGACTGATCATGCAGCGCCCAGCGGATGGCCAGCTTGGAATGCGGCGTGAAGCCTTCCTCATGCGGGTAGTCACTGCCCCACATGATGTGCTCAGGACCCATGAAATCGATCATCCCGGAGTCGAACGGCGCCAGCTCGCTTGCCAGATAGCAGTTCCGCTGCGCGTACTGGCTTGGTGTCAGGGTTAGAGCGTCGACCGACGACCCGCCGAACATCCCATAGGTGCGGTTGCCGGCCTCGGATTTCATCGTGGGCACCATGGCGTCGAGCATGCCCAGCTGCGCCGGCACCCAGAGCGTGCCCTGCTCGGTCGGTACGAAACGAAGCGTCGGGTGCCGCTCGAACACCCCGGCCAGGATCAGATGCCCGAGTGTGCGGTTGGCCCACATCGCCATCTCGGTGATCAACACCGCGTTGGATGCCGGCTGGTCCATCGGCATCTCTGGGCTGCCGGCTCCCGCATGCTGCACCACCGTGAGGTCCAGTTCCTCGCACAGCGCCCAGATCGGCTCATACCGGGTGTGGAAGAGCGGAGCGACGTGCGGATCGCCCGGTGAGACCGGCGGCACCAGCACTCCGCCGAAGCAGCCATGTTCCGCGCCCCAACGGATTTCGTCCAGCGCCAGGTCGATGTCGTTGGGGAAGATTTGAATCAGCCCGCGGCGACGGGCCGGGGCCAGTGAACAGAAGTCGATCTGCCACCGGTTGTGCGCTTGCACGCCTGCCCAACGCTTCTCGAATTCGTCACGGGTGCGGGGCAGGCTGATGGTGATGTTGGGGGTGGTCGGGAAGAACGGCGGGACGGTGTTGGGCAGCAACACCTCCGCGGCCACCCCGTCGGCGTCCATGTCGGCGATCCGCAGGTCGCTGTCCCAGTTACGGCTGGCAGTCGCGATGATCAAGTCATCGAACGGGCTGACGTAGGTCTTGGCCCATGCGTCGAAGTCGTCGTGCAATCTTGTGGGCAGATACGGCTTGTAGTCGCCGATGTCAGCCCCGGCATGGGTGTCCGTCGAGATGACGACGTATCGATCGATCGTGTCCCAGGTAGCCATCGTGTCCTCCGTCGGTGTGTAACAAGATCTAGCGTCCTCGGTCGACCCGAGCGGCGGCAAGCCCTCATTCCGATGAGCGGGACAGCAGCACGCCAACGTCGGCCCAAGCCTGCTCTCGCGCCCGCGTACAGATGCCCAGGCTTGCCATCGTGATGAAGCCGTGGATCGCGCCCTCGTAGTCACGGTGAATCGTCGGAACTCCGGCGGCGACAAGTGCTTTCGCGTAGTGGCTGCCCTCCGAGCACAGCGGGTCACACCCGGCGGTGATCACCACCGCGGGCGGCAGGCCGGTCAGCCGGGCCCGCAGCGGCGAGGCGTAGGGATGACTGCGGTCCGCGAGTGCCGGAACGTACTGATCCCAGTACCACGCCATCGCTGCAGCGGTGTTGTAGTAACCCTCACCGAAGCGTTGGTAGGACGGCGTGCCGAAGTCCGCCGCGATCACCGGATATATCAGCAACTGGCCCGCAATTGCGGGCCAGTCGCGGTCGCGGGCCATCAGGGCGGTCACCGCGGCCAAGTTGCCGCCGGCGCTGTCACCGGCAACCAGCAGGTGACCCGGATCGGCGCCGAGCGCTGCGGCCTGTTGCGCCGCCCAGTCGGCGACGGCATAGACATCTTCGCCTGCTGCCGGCCATGGTGATTCGGGCGCCAGTCGGTAGTCGACCGACACCACGACCGCGCCGATACCGTTCGTCATCGCGCGGCACAGCTCGTCGTGGGAATCCAGATCGCAAAACACGAACCCGCCGCCATGCGCGAAGACGACGACGGGCACGGGACCCGACGTCTTTTCTGGCCAATAGATCCGCACCACGATGTCGCCCGCCGAGGAGGGCACGGTGCGGTCCGCAACCGCACGGACCGGCGCGGGACGCGGCGGCGGCACGGCACGCTCGCGGATCACGGTGCGCAATTGCTGCCCGGTCATCGTCTCGACACGCGGGAAGTAAGAGTTGAGCGCCGGTAGCAGCTTGGCGAACTCGGCGTCGAGGCTCACGCGTACTGCAAGGCCCGGACCGGTGTGGGATGCAGCGGGCGCGGCTGTTGCAGGATGGGCTGCACGCGGATAGCGCCGCCGTCGTCGTAATTGCGCCAAATGTTGAGGGCGGTGGTGCGCACAGGCCCGGCCAGCCGGTGATCGAAGGCCATCCGGTCCAGCGGACCACAGACCGAGACGGCGGCGACCGCCGCACCGGGGTCGCCGATCGGCGCTGCGACACAGCCGAACGCGGCGACCGATTCGGCTCGTTCGTAGGCGACGCCGCGGGCCCGTGTCGCAGCCAGTTCGTCGGTCAGCTGACGACGGGTGGAGATCGAGTACCGGGTCTTGCGGGTCAGCAGGTCGACATCGAAGTCAAAGTCGAGCTTGTCCGGATCGGAGAACGCCAGCAGCGCTTTGCCGACCGCGGTGCAGTGTGCGGGTTGACGGCCACCGACGCGGGTGGGAATCGCGGCGCCGAGCCCGCCGGCGATCTTCTCCAGGTAGACCACGTCCGACCCGTCCAGCACGGCGAGGTGCACCACGAGGCCGGTGGCCCGGTGAAGTTCGTGCAGAAATGGCTGCGCTGCGCCGTGCAGCCGGTCCTGATGCACCGCAAGGGACCCCAACTCGACCAGCCGCATGCCCAGCTCGTAGTCGCGTCCGTGCCGCCGCAGCCAGCGCAGTTGCACCAGTCGTTCGAGCATCCGGTGCGCCGAGGAGCGTGGCAGCCCGGTGCGCCGCACGACCTGGGCCAGCGAGAGCCGGCCCGGTCCGTCAAAGGCGTCCAGGACCAGTGAAATGCGATCGATGACGGCGCTCGGAGTGCAGGCGTCGGCCTGGCTGGTCATGGTTCCTCCCGGCATCCGATATTACTAATAGGTATATGCCTATTCATAGCACAGTGTGGTGGCCATCACAAGGCGCGAAAAAGGGGCACGCCAGCGCGTGCCCCGGCCGTGATGTGCGATTACGCGTTCGCGGCGGCCCGCCCGGCGCGACGGCCGTAGAAACTGCCATCACCCAACGAAATGCCGCTGGCATATCCCCAGGCGGCAAGGCCGGCGGTGGCCCGCCCGGCCGCGAACAGACCGGGGATCGGCTCGCCGCTGACGTTGAGCACCTCGGCGGACAGCGAGGTATGCAGGCCGCCGAGAGTGAAGCCGCCGGTGTTGCCGCGCAAGTCGATGGCGCCCACCGGGCTGCCGATCGGGCGCAGCCATTCCGGCTTCTTGTGCAGTAGCGGATCCTCGCCGCGCGCAGCGCCCTCGTTGTAGGCCGCGACGGTGGTTTGCAGCGAGGCGGTCGGCAGACCCATTTCGGCTTCCAGCTCGGCCACGCTCTCGCAGACCCAGGTCGGCGGACGCAGCAGAAAAGGCGTCGCCGACCGGCACCCCATGGCTTGCTCATGCGCGTCGGCGTCGAGCACCAGGAAGGCGGTGTCGTCCTGCTGGTAGAGAGTGAGCTGGCCGATACGACCCGGGTAGGTGTCCTCGGCGACGTAGCGTTGCCCTCGGCCGTTGACCAGGATCCCGCGGACGATCAACTGCGGGTCGACGAGAAACGCCACTTCGGTGGCGTCCATGTGGGCCAGATCGGCGCCAAGCGCCTGCGCCATCCGGATCGCCACCCCGTCGTGCTCTTCGACCGAGGCCGCTGGACGGCCGGCGATCCTCGGCGCATACCGCGCCACCATCGACTCGTTGTACGCGAAACTGCCTGTGGCCAATACCATTCCGCGCCGCGCCCGCACCGCCAGCTCGTTGCCGTACTGCCGGGCGATGACGCCGGCCACCCGCCCGTCGCTCTCGATCACCAGTCGCTGCACCCGGGTGTCGACGATGCTGCGCATACCCAACGCGGTGGCGGTGTCGACCAGCGGCTTCATCAGCATGTAGCCGCCGCCCTTTTCGCCGGTCCGTTTGTCCTGCATCTGCGGCACATGTCCGCGTGGTGCCGGTGTGGCGATCTGGTTGTAGGGGAAGGCATTCTCGCCGCCGGTGTACATCAACCCGTCGTCGTCGGGTGGTTCCCATCCCGGCTCACTCCAGAAGCTGGGCTTGAACGGAACACCGCAATCCACCAGCCAGTCGAAGTGCTCGAGGCTGCCCTCGCAGTAATCGGCGATCCGGTCCACGTCGGGGCCCGGCCCCATCGCCGCGCACAGAAAGGCCTGCATGTTCTCGACGGAATCCTGGAAGCCACAGGCTTTTTGGATCGGCGTACCTCCGCCGAGATAGACGAAACCGCCGGCCAGCGCCGCAGCGCCACCCCAGCCGCCGGTGCGCTCCAGCACCAGCACGTCGGCGCCTGCCCGCGCGGCCTCGATCGCCGCGGACACGCCCGCGATCCCGTATCCGGCGATCACCACATCGGCTTCGGCGTCCCAGTCGGTGATGTCGCGCGTGTGAACGGGCGTGACGGTCACATCGCGGCCAACGGCTCGGCGCCCGACCAGTCGTGGCCCCAGTAGCTGTCGGAGGTGATTTCCTCGGCGGTGTAGTACTTTTCGTCGACTTTCATGCCGTCGGTGCCGAACTCGATGTCCCACCCGCCGGGCGCTCGGACGTAGAACGAGATCATCTTGTCGTTGGTGTGCCGGCCCAATGTCGACGACAACGAAAAGCCAGCCTTGACAACACGATCCAGTGCGCGGCCGACCGCGTCCAAAGAGTCGACCTCGACCATGATGTGCACCAGCCCCGGCGCCCCGCCGTGCGGCGCGGGACACAACGCCATGCTGTGATGACGTTCGTTGACACCGAAGAACCGGATCCGCAGCGGGCCGAATTCTGGCGGTGCGGGCAGCCGCATCGCGCCGCGGGGCAAGTAGCCCAGCGTCTCGCTGTAGAACGCGAACGCGCCGGCAGGGTCCATCGTCGGCAGCACCACATGGCCTAGTCCCTGCGCGCCGGTGACAAACGTGGCGCCGTACGGCGTCACGACCGGACTGTGATCGAGCGCGGGGCCGAAGAACACCTCGGTCGGCGTGCCGGTCGGATCGGTAAAGGCGAAGACGTCCTCGACCCTGCGCTCGTCGGCCTCCTCCACGGACAGGGGTTTGACGGCGATCCCCGCGTGTTCGAGCGTGTCCTGAACTCGTTGCAGCGCCAGCCCATCGCGCACTTCCCAGCCGACGTGTACCACCTGGTCGGTGTCGCCCGGGACGACGACGATGCGGGCCGGGCGCTCGTCCATCCGCAAGTACAGCGCGTCAGGCTCGGGTCCGCTGCCTTGCGCGAAACCGAGGACGTCGAAGGCGAAGCTGCGCCACCGGTCGATGTCGCTGGTCTGAATCTTGATGTAGCCCAGGCTTTTGATCTCCGGCATCAGATCATCGCCCGCAGCGGATCCGCCGGCTCGATGCCCATCGAACTCAGCGCCGCGGCATGGTAGACCGTGCTGGGCACGTGGATCGCATGGTTCAGCCCAACGTGCGCATCACGCCAAAACCGTTGCAACGGTTTATCCATCCGCGCTGCGTTTCCACCGGAGCGAGCGAAGATCTGATCCACCGCCATCACCGCTCGCCAGGCGGCCCGGATCTGTGTACGCCTGCCCACTGCCCGCTCCTCGAACGAGACTTCCCGTCCGGACTCCACGATGTCCCACATCTTGTCGACGTTGGCCAGCAACTCTTGACGGGCGGCGTTGATATCGGCGGCCGCTTCACTGATCGCGAACAACACATACGGGTCGTCTTTGATCGCAGTGCCCTGCGCTCCGACCCGCCCGCGCTGATAATCGAGGTGCGCGGCCAGCGCCCCTTCGGAGATACCGATCACCGCAGAGCTGATGCCGAGCGGGAACATGTTCGACCACGGCATCTTGTAGAGCGATTCGGTGACACCGGCTTCCTTCTGCGCGGTCCCGTCGATCACCTGGTCACCGTTCATCACCCGGTAGGACGGCACGAAAGCATCCTTGACGATGATATCTTTGGACCCAGTCCCCTTCAGCCCCACTACATTCCAGGTATCTTCGACGATCTGGTAGTCGCTGCGGGGCAGGATCATGTGCAGCATGGTCGGCGGGCCGGCGATGCTGCCGTCGGCGTTGCCCAGCAACGCACCCAGGAAAATCCAGTCGCAGTGATCGGTCCCGGAGCTGAACTGCCAGCGGCCGTTGAACGTGTAGCCGCCGTCGGTCGGGACGGCGATGCCGGTCGGCGCGTAGGGCGAAGCCATCCAGGTGTTGTCGTCGGTTCCCCATACTTCCTCGCGCACCTTCGGGTCGGCGAACGCCAGCTGCCACGGGTGCACGCCCACCACGCCGCAGACCCATCCGGCCGCGCCGTCGAGGGCGGCCACAGCCATCACGGTCTCGGCGAATTCCCTTGGGTGAGCTTCGTATCCGCCGTACTGCTTGGGCTGCAGCAGCTTGATCGGGCCGGCCGCTTTGAGCAGCTTGGCCGTGTCGTCGGGCATCCGGCCGAGGCGTTCGGCCTCAGCGCCCTGATCCCGCAGCTGCTCGGCGATGTCGCCGATGTTGTCGATAACCCGTCGGGCCATGATGTCATCCTGTCTTGCCGCACCCGCAACGATATTCCGATGCTTCGATGGTGGACCGGCTTTGGCCAGACGGTGCGACGCCATCCCGTTCAGTGGACAGGTTTGGCAGGCTCAGACCACTCCGCGCAGCCCATCGGCGCCGAACACCGGTTCCAGCATCGCGCTGAAGTCCGGGCCGCGACGCAACATGAGCCCACCGTCGACGTTGATGACCTGCCCCGTCACGTAGCTGGCGGCATCGCTGAGCAGAAACATCGCCAGGTTGGCGACATCCTCGACCTCGCCGGGTCGCGGCAGTGGGGTGCAGAGCCGGTAATCCTCGCTCAACTCCGGCGATTCAAGGACGGGCGCGACCAGATCCGTGCGGATCAAGCCCGGGCGGATGCTGTTGACCCGCACCCACGACGCTCCGAGTTCGTCGGCGGCCAACTGCATCATGTGGTCGAGCGCCGACTTGCTCACCCCATAAGCGCCGAACCAGCGATGGGTGTTGCTGGCGGCGATCGACGAGATGCCGACGAACGAACCGCCTCCGCCGCGCACCATCTCACGCGCTGAGTGCTTGAGCACGTACATTGTTCCGTTGACGTTGAGGTCGACAGCCCGACGCCACAGCTGCGAGTCGACCTGGGTAATCGGCCCGATGGTTTCCGATCCGCCTGCGCAATGCACCACGCCGTGCAGCCTGCCGTGCCAGGCCGTCACCGCGTCGACTGCGCGGGTGGCCTCCTCCTCGTTGGTGATGTCAGCGGGCTCGTAACGTATCGAGCCACTACCGGCCGCGCTTGATTCGATCTCTTTGACGGCCCCGGTCAGCCGGTCGGGGTTGCGCCCGACGATCATGACCGAGGCCCCGGCGGCCACCAGCCCGGCGGCAACCCCCTTGCCGATCCCACTGCCACCGCCGGTGACCAGGTAAGTCCGGTCTTCGAACGAAAGCTGCATGCCAGCTCCTCACGCCGAAACTGAAACAGGTTCTAGTCATAGAACCACACCTGCCACAGCAGGCTCTGACGGGAGGAGGGATGCACCACCTGCCCAATTCTGAGCGAATTCGCTGTCCCACCCATGCGACCCGTGTGACTACGGAGTGTCCTTGCGGGCGATCTTCGTCGGCTTGGGGCTGCGCCAGTCCTCGACGTCGGGCGGCAGCCCGACCGGGTACCGGTTCTCGTTGTGCGCGGCCCAATGCGCGTGACCCAGCTCGTGGATGTGAAACGCATGGCGCAGCGCCTCGGTGAAGCCCATCGCATCCGACGCGGCGTTCACCGAATCCTTGATCAGCAGCGCCGCCATGGTGGGCCGCTCGGCGATGCGCCGCGCGAACTCCAGCGTCTTGTCGGCCAGCTCGTCGGCCGGAAAGACCTTGGAGACCATGCCGAGCCGATAGGCCTCGTCGGCATCCAGTGAATCGCCGGTCAGCAGTAGTTCTTTGGCTTTACGCGGGCCGAATTCCCATGGGTGCGCATAGTATTCGACGCCGGGCATACCCATCCGGACGCCGACGACATCGCTGAACTTCGCATTGTCGGCCGCAACGATCAAGTCGCATGCCCAGATCAGCATCAAGCCCGCGGAGATCGCGTTGCCCTGCACCTGGGCGATGGTGATCTTGCGCAGATCCCGCCAGCGGCAGGTGTTCTGGAAGAAG
>NZ_DATNJW010000194.1:0-4978 GCF_035603715.1 Mycobacterium sp.
GGCGTCGTGACCCAGATGCGTTTCCAGCCCGAAGTTCTGGGCCTCGCTGTCGTTGACCGAGGTGACGATGTTCCAGGCCGCCCGGCCGCGGGACAGGTGATCGAGCGTGGCGAAGGTGCGCGCGATGTGGAACGGCGTGTAATAGGTGGTGGAACCCGTCGCGCCCAGGCCGATGTGCGACGTCGCCTGCGCGAGCACACCCAACACGATTGACAGGTCCAGCTTGACTGGCCGCGCGCCGTATTTGACGGCATCGGCGACCGAGCCGCCATAGATCCCGGGCATGGCGAGCCGATCGTCGAAGAACATCAGGTCGAAACAACCTTCTTCGAGTTGCCTGCCGATCTTGGCGTAGTACGAGGCGTCGAGGTAACCGTGCTCGGTGGCGGGGTGACGCCACGAGCCCGCGTACACCGAGGTGCTGCCGGCTTGCATGAAAGCGACGAGGGACATCTGTCGTGAAGTCATAACTGATGTCTAACATCTGATATATTAGATTTCAAGTGAGAGCTTCCCAACAGCCCTAAGGTCAGGTCATGGCCCCGAACGATGGCGTCGATATCGCCGGGACGGTGCGCGAACGCGCTGCGCGCGAGCTACGCGATCGCATCCTCACCGGTGCGCTGCCCGCCGGCACCCGGCTCGACCTCGACGCGATCACCAAGGAATTCGCCACCAGCCGCACGCCGGTACGCGAAGCTCTGCTGGAGCTGTCCTACGACGGGCTGGTGCGCGTCGCGCCGCGCAGCGGAATCACGGTGATCGGCATGAGCCCGGAGGACGTCCTGGACAGCTTCACGATTCTGGGCGTGCTGACGGGTCAGGCCGCCGCGTGGGCCGCCGAGCGGGTCACCGCGGACGGCATCGAGCGCTTGCGGACACTGGCCACCGACCTCGAGGCGCACGCCGGCGAGGGCGCGATCGTCGACGCGAACTGGAACTTTCACCGCGAGATTCACCGGGCCTCCCATTCGCGACGGCTGATGGCGCAGATTCGTCAGGCCGTCCGGGTGGTCCCCTCCAACTACTTCGCGATGTTCCCCGAGCACGAGCACAACGCGCTGGAGGAGCACGCGGCGCTGGTGTCCGCGCTCGCCGATCGAGACGCCGACAAGGCCCGCCACATCGCCGAGCGCCATGTGCTGGACGCGGGTCGGTCGCTGGCCGACTGGCTGAAACATTCGGATCCCGACAGCACCATCAACAACAGCAGTCACTGAGGGTGGGATAGACCCTTTTCCGAAATCGCATCGCGGGCGATATCACCGCCCGCCCTGGTCAGCGAGTGATGGCGCATATGCAGTCGGTGCTTCAGTAGCCGCGCACCTGATCTTGTGAGATCGCGGCACACACCTGGTCTGCCAGGCATACCGTCACTCCATGAAGCGAGGATTTGCCCGGCTGGCAGCCATTGTGTTGTTGCCCGGCGGTCTGGCGCTGGCCGTTCTCGGACCGGGTGCGGGCATCGCCCAGGCCTACAAATACGGACCATTCCAGTGGTGCCCCGGACAGGCCATGCCGAATGACCCGCCGCGGGCGGATACCGACCTGGTGTGGGACATGGGCGTCTGCCACACCTACTACTTCGAATACGACGTGCGCACGAAGGCTCCGGCCCATTACTGGGAGGGACCCAATCTGTTTCCGACGCCGATCCCGCCGCCTCCCCCGCCGGCGAATCCGCCGAACATCGCCCAGCAGTGCCCGGGACTCATCCCGTTCGTCAACTGCTTGCCGGGCCTTTAGCCGCGCCGGCGTCGGATGATCGCGCGCAGCTTCTCCAGCCGGGTGCCGATCTCGCGCTCGGCGCCGCGGCCGGTGGGCCGATAGTAGTCGACGCCGACCACCTCGTCGGGTGGATACTGCTGTGGCACAACGCCATCCGGGTCATCGTGGGAGTATTTGTAGCCCTGGGCGTTGCCCAGCGCCGCGGCGCCCGAATAGTGCCCGTCGCGCAGATGCGGCGGCACCAACCCCGCCTTGCCCGCTTTGATGTCGGCCATCGCGGCGCCCAGCGCCGTCGTCACGGCGTTCGATTTGGGTGCGGTCGCCAGGTAGATCGTGGCGTGCGCCAGGGTCAGCTGGGCTTCGGGCATGCCGATCAGCTGTACGGTCTGCGCGGCCGCGACCGCGGTCTGCAACGCGATCGGGTCGGCCATCCCGATGTCCTCGCTGGCCAGGATCATCAGCCGGCGGGCGATGAATCGCGGGTCCTCGCCGGCGACCAGCATTCGGGCCAGGTAGTGCAGTGCGGCGTCGGCGTCCGAGCCGCGCACCGACTTGATGAAGGCGCTGATCACGTCGTAGTGCTGATCGCCGTCGCGGTCGTAGCGAACCGCGGCCTTGTCCAGCGACTGCTCGATGGTTTCGACGGTGACCTGCTCGCCCGCCTCGGCCGCCACCTCCAACGCGGTCAGCGCGCGGCGGGCGTCGCCGGCGGCCAACCGGACCAGCAGGTCGACGGCCTCCGGCGTCACCGGGATCTGGCCGCCCAGGCCACGCGGATCGTCGATCGCGCGGTGCACGACCGCGCGGACGTCGTCGGCGGACAACGGCTGCAGTTGCAGGATCAGCGACCTTGACAGAAGCGGCGCGACGACGGAGAACGAGGGATTCTCCGTCGTCGCCGCCACCAAGAGCACCACCCGGTTTTCCACGGCGGCCAACAACGCGTCCTGCTGGGTCTTGGAAAAGCGATGCACCTCATCGATGAACAACACGGTCTGCTCGCCGTGCGCGGCGGCGCGTCGTGCGGTGTCGATCACCGCGCGGACTTCCTTGACCCCGGCCGACAGCGCCGAGAGCGCCTCGAACCGGCGTCCGGTGGCCCGCGAGACCAGGGATGCCAGCGTGGTCTTGCCGCTGCCGGGCGGGCCGTAGAGGATCGCCGACGCCATACCCGAACCCTCGACCAGGCGCCGCAGCGGCGAACCGGGTTGCAGCAGGTGATCCTGCCCCACCACCTCGTCGAGACTGGCCGGGCGCATCCGCACCGCCAGCGGCGCGCCGGCAGACCCGCCGTGCGCGCCCTCGCCAAGTTCGGCCACGTCGGGGACGTCGAACAGACCGTCGGACACGTGTCAGGCATACCACGTCAACACGACACGACGGCGCGCAGTGTGAGCTCTCAGCGCCGCCGCCCAATACTTGCTAAGTTCTCGAAAGCGCACGCCGGACAACTCCCCAACGACGAGGCAGGAGCGGCTATGAGCCACCCTCCGGAGCACCCTGGCAACCCACACGACCCGTACGGGGGTAACCCCAATCCGGGCGACTACCCGCCGCCACCCGGCTACGGCCCTCCGCCTGGACCGCCACCGGGGTATGGACCACCCCCGGGACAGCCGCAGCCCGGCTACGGGCCGCCGCCGGGGTATGGCGCACCCCCGCCACCTCCCGGATACGGGCCGCCGCCGCAACCCGGCTACGGGCCTCCCCCCGGCTACCCTCCGCCGCCTGGCTACGGGCCCCCTCCCGGCTATCCGCCGGCTCCGGGCTACGGACCGCCGCCCGGGTCGGGGTTCAGCATCGGTGAGGCGACCTCATGGGCCGGCAATAAGTTCAAGAAGAATCTTGGCCCGCTGGTCCTCGCGGCGCTGGTATACGGCGTGATCGGCGTGGTCGTGCATGGCCTGGTGTTCGTCCTGCTGGGTGGCGCGACGGCCGACACCACGAACGTCGACGGCGATTACGGCGCGTCATTCCAGGCCGGTCTGGGCACGGTCGGCACGCTGGTCCTGTCCATCGTGTCGTTCGTTTTCGGGATTTTCGTGCAGGCCGGGTTCCTGTCCGGCGGGCTCGACCTCGCCGATGGCAGACCGGTCACCGTGGGCTCGTTCTTCAAGCCGCGCAACTTCGGCACGGTGATTCTGGCCGGCGCGCTGCTCAGTGTGATCAGCGCGGTCCTGGATCTGCTATCGCTGCCCGGCTTCCTGTTCGCGTTGTTGTCGTTTGTGTTGATTGCCGTCTTCACGTTCTTCGCGCTGTTCACGATCGCGTATGCGACGGATCGCGGGCTGGCGCCGATCGATGCGCTGAAGGCCAGCTTCGACACCGTCCGGGCGCATGTCGGCGAGACGCTGCTGTCTTTCCTGGTGCAGGGTCTGCTGGTGGTGGTGGGCTTGTTCGCCTGCGGCGTCGGCATTCTCGCGACCGGCCCGATCGCGCTGCTGGTCCAGGTGTACACCTACCGTCGGCTGTCCGGAGGACCGATCGCGCCGGCGACACCCTAGGTCGTCACGGCTGGGTGACGAAGTCGATCAACTCCTCCACCCGCCCGATCAGCGCCGCGTCGAGGTCGGTCCAGTCCCTGACCCGGCCGCGGATGCGCCGCCACGCCGCGGCGATGTCGGCCTGGTCAGCGTGCGGCCAGCCCAGCGCCTGGCAGATCCCGTGCTTCCAGTCCGTCCCGCGTGGGATGACCGGCCACTCCGCCAGACCCAGCCGGGCCGGTTTGACGGCCTGCCAGATGTCGACGAACGGATGGCCGACGACCAGGGTGTCCGAGCCGCCGGGGCCGCGGCGCACCGCTTCGGCCAGCCGGGATTCCTTGGAACCGGGTACCAGGTGGTCGACCAGCACGCCCAGGCGTCGCATCGGGCCTGGCCGGAACTGCTCGACAACGCCGACCAGATCATCAACACCACCGAGGTACTCGACTACCACTCCTTCGATCCGCAGATCGTCGCCCCACACCTGCTCGACGAGCTCGGCGTCGTGACGGCCCTCCACGTAGATCCGGCCGGTCCGGGCCACGCGGGCGCGTCCTGCAGTCACCGCCACCGAGCCCGACGCGGTGCGGGCGGGCGCGGTGGCGGCCGGACGTCGCGGTGCGGTCAGGATCACCGGTTTGCCGTCGACGAGATATCCCGGGCCAACCGGGAATGGCTTCCGGCGGCCATGCCGGTCCTCGAGCTCCATCCGGCCGTATTCGACGCGCACCACCGCACCGACGTAGCCGGTCTGCGCGTCCTCGACG
>NZ_DATNJW010000195.1:0-9936 GCF_035603715.1 Mycobacterium sp.
GCGCCCCAATCGGCGAGCACCGCGCCTGCCGAGGGAACGAAGGTGAATTGAGCGACTTCCAGCACGCGAACTCCGTTGAGCGGCTTGCGCATTAGACTTCCTTCACGTGGGGTGGACGCCGAGCCCACTCAATGCATGATGTCTCGGACCTTCGTCTTCTCATAGCCTTTGAGCAGCTCAGCGCCGGCGTTCTCCATGTGTCGCCGCCAATGTGCCTCGGCCTCGTCGCCCTCGCGCTTGGCCACGAGGTCGGCGAGTCGGGTATATGACCGCATCAGCTTGTTGTACTGAGCCTTGGGCACAACGTTCTCGACGCTGAGAAACGCTGCGGTCATGTGTCTTTCGAAGATCTCGTGCAGCATGCCGGCGATCACGGTCAGCGTCGCGTTGCCGGATAGTTCCACCAGTCGGCGGTGCAATCCGGTCGAGGCCGCCGCCAATCTGCCTGTCTCCCAGGCATCAGGTATCTCATCGATGAGGTCGCGTAACTCGCGGTGCGCTGTCGCGGTACCGTTTTCTGCGAGCAGTCGGGCCGCATACGGTTCGATCCCCATCCGTGCAGTCATCACGTCGGCAAGCGTCGTTCCCGCCATTTCGAGCAGGAAGCCTGCCGGCCGCGCGACGATCTCGGGGCCCGGGACGCGAACCCGGGCGCCGGTGCGTGAGCCGCGGCGCACCTCCACGAGGCGGTCGGACTCCAAAACTCGCACCGCTTCTCGCAGCGACGGCCGGCTGACCTGGAAGTGATCCATGAGTTCGGCTTCGTAGGGCAGGAAGTCGCCGTCTTTGAGCTGTCCCTCGACGATCATCCGCCGTAACGTGTCCGCCACGATCTCGGCCGTCTTGGGCGACCGCACCGCACCGTTTTTCTCTGAAACGGTCATCGGCCCGAGAGGCTCCCGTTTAGGCATCGCGACCTCCTGAAACTCAACATGTAGCACTCAGTACACCATGTACGGCGGCGATTTGGCGCATCCGTGGCATGCGTTAGTGCAGCTGCGACAGCACGCGCGTGGCGGCTGCGCCGTAGCCGGCGCGTCGCCTGCGTCCGACCAGGAAACTCGGCGGCGATGCAAACGCCATGTCGGGCAGTCGTTTGCGACTCGCAATCATCTCGTGCGCCTGTTTGTCGTTCCCGCAGATCGCGATCGACCACAGCATATCGTCGGTCACGTGGTCGGCGATCGTTTCCGGTTGGCCGCTGCGGAAGGCTGAACGAATCTGGGCGACCTCATCTGTCCAGCCGTGCAATTCGACGAGTGAGTCATAGGTCTTCACGGTGAAGTAGAAGGCGACCTGAAGCCGTGCGTCCCGGATAGCCCGGGCCGGGTCGTCGTTGTCGATCGCGGTGATCAGCCAACCCCAGCGTCGTAGCTCGGCCGGGTCGCGTCCGCTTGATTCGGCCCCACGCGCCAGTTCGGGCTCCACGAGTTCGGTCCACCACCGATCGGTAAATATGCCGTGCCCCAGTACGCCATCAGCAGTGCGACCTACCGTGCGCACCATGATCCTGTTGAACGCTCCGATCAGGATGGGCACATCCAACCGGCCGAAGACCGGCGCACGGATGTCGGCGTCGATGTTGTAGAACCGGCCCTCGTACCGAATGCGTTCGCCGTTCTCGGCTTGGAGAAAAGCCCGGATCACCTCGATCAACTCGGCCATCCGGGGAGCGGGGTGGGCGGCATCGACACCGAACCAGTCTCTATTCATCCGCGAGGTGCCCGACCCGAGCCCCAGAAAGACCCTGCCCGGGGCGAGTGTGGAAAGGTGCCGGATCGCCGAGGCGTGCACGAAGGGGGACCGGGCGAACGCATACGCGATCCCGGGGCCGATCTTCGCCTCCGAGGTGCCGAGCGCCATCTCGGTCGATGTGACGTAGGCGTTGAGGTCGGCGAACTCACCGGCGCAGAACGCGCGTGCCCCGACATTCTCGGCCTGCGTTGCCAGCGCAGGCCCCGGCCACGGCAGACCCCAGTCCATGCGCGCTCACATCCATCCACGTCACATCATTAACCTAGTAATACAAGTTCATTGTACGTCCTGATCGGCCATCGCGGCTAGATTCTCCCGACCACCCACTATTTTCGACAAAAGTGTCAAAAATGGCTAGCCTCGGATATTGCTGCTGCCAGGCGTTGCGAGCGGAAGGAACGTGTCGGCTGTGAAAACCCTGCCGAGCATGCTGCCCACTGGATGGTTCCAGGTCGCGTGGAGTGCGGACCTCGCCGTCGCTGATGTGGTCCCATTGCACTATTTCGGCCGGGATCTGGTCGCATTCCGGCAACTGGACGGGGTGGTGAAGGTGCTGGACGCGCACTGCCAACATCTTGGTGCGAGCCTGGCTCATGGTGGCTGTGTTGTCGAAGACGGCATCCAGTGCCCGTTTCACGGTTGGGTGTGGAACGGCGCCGGGCGCAACGTCCACATTCCTTATCAGGATCGGCCCAACAAGGCCCGGCGGGTACGTTCCTACCCCGTCGCGGAGCGCAATGATTCGATCTTGATCTGGCATGACATCGCCGGCAGGGAGCCACTGTGGGAGGCGCCCGACGCCTTCGCGGTGCTCGGCGATCACGTCCGCTCGCGGCAGTTCCACGCATTTGGCGCCGATTGCCGGACGCGGCATGAGCGGGTGAAGGTGCATCCCCAGGTGATCGCCGAGAACGCCGTCGACCCGCACCATTTCCAGTTCGTTCATCGCACCCCGATCAGTCCCGTGGTGTTGCGCGAGAGCACCGACAGCTCGACCTGGTCGGCCAAGGTCGGCTTCGGCCGGAGGTGGAGCGACGGCGTGGACCGAGATGGCGAGACGATGAACACGATCGAGATCTACTGGTCGGGCGTTGGTCTCAGCTACAACGGCGAACACGTCCGCGACGGGATCCGGGTGATCTCGATCTGCGCTACACCGGTGGACGACTCCCGATCAGACATCTTCGCCGGGTACTGGATCAGCGAAGAACAAACTGAAGAACCCGGTGATTTCGAAAACCGGCTGGCCGCGGCGAAACTCGCTCTGCCGGACGACATCCGGATCTGGGAACACCAGCAGTATCTCGAAAAGCCGGGCCTGGCCACTTCGGAGGGAGCGGGCTTTCGCGCACTGCGCCGGTGGGCGAGCGGCTTCTATCCCGAATCGCAGGCCGCAGCCGAGCCGGTTGCGCATGGCGTCTGATGGCTCGCCGCGCCGGGTAATACGCAAGTCCGACCGCACCCGAGAGTCAATTCTGGATGCGGCGCGAACCGCGTTCGCGCGCAAGGGTTTCTCTGGCGTCACCATCAGGGACATCACCGAACTCGCAACGGTCACCCGGGCGAATTTCTACTACTACTTCGCTGACAAGACCGAGCTGTTCATTGAGCTGGGCACCGATACCTACCGCGAGGCACTCGCGGTTGTCGAAGGCTTCATGGAGCAGGGCAGCTCGCCCGACAGAGGCAACATCGAGGCTTGGGTCGCCGGCTACTTCGACTACCTCGATCGTAACGGTGCGTTCGTCATCCGCTCTACGGCGGACATGCCTTCCGATCGCAAATTCCGTGCTGCGGTGACCCGCTCGCACCGTCGAACCGCCGCCGCGCTCGGTGAGGGCATCGCCAAGCTGGCGCCGACACCGCCGGACCTCGACCCGGTCGCAACCGGCCTCGTGGTCATGGCCATGCTCGAGCGTTCGTGGCTGATGGTTCGTCACAACGAGATCCCGTCGGCGACACGCCAAGCAGTCATCATGGCGGCCACCGAGATGCTGTGGCGAATGGTTACCGGTCAGACCTGACCGGCGTCCATTCTGCGATCAGCCGATCGACCGTGGTGAGCCGGCCCAGCACAGCGATAGTGTTGTCCAGCACTTGGTTTGCATAGTCCTGCGGAGTTCCACCGACGGCGTCGCGCGGCACGACAAGGTCGAAACCGGCCTGTGTGACATGCCCGGCAGTATGGGTGATCGCCAGATTCAGCGAAACGCCGACGAGGACGATGGTCCTCACGCCGAAGCCTTTGAGCACGGGCAGCAATTCAGAATCGAGCGTGGGGAAAAGGCCGTGGTGGCGCGGTAACACCAAGTCAGTAGGTGCCAGCAGCTCGGGAAGCACTGCGGTGGAGGCGGTTCCGGGAGCCCAATGTGCGGTTGCCGGACCCAGTGCCCGCCAGATGCGCGCCGTCCCGGTCGGCCGGCCGCCGAGGTTGCCCTCGTAGGTCGCGTGCACCACTCGCGCGCCGAGCTGACGGGCCGATTCGAGAAGCCGGGCCACGCTGGAGACGAGTTCAGAGCTGTCGGCGGCCAAGGCGGGCAAGACGGAGTCGGGGCCCAACACACCGTTCTGGCATTCCACACAGACAACAGCCGTGGTCTCGGGGTCCCATGGTGTCGGAGCCATCAGCCGAGCTTCAGCGGTACTCGCTCGAGTGAAAACGTGTTGGCCGGGAACACGATCTGCGGTTCCTCGCCGTCTTTCACCGAAAACTCGGGAATGCGCCGGAGCCATTCGTCCACGATCAACCTCAGCTCGAGGCGGGCCAGGTGCGACCCCAGGCAGCGGTGTGGTCCGCCACCGAAGCCCCAGTGCCGGTGCACCTTTCCGTCCATCACCACGTCGTTGGTGGAGATCTCGTCGCTGTCGTCACGATTGATCGCGGCGATACACAACCGCACCATGGTGTCGGCGGGCAGCGTGACGTCGCCGATGGTGACCTCGGTGGTGGTCACGCGGGGCACCATCGGCGCCGGCGGCTCCAGCCGGACGATCTCCTCGACGAACACGTCGATCTGGTCGGGATCTTCGCGCAGCGTCACCCTCAGCTCCGGGTTGCGGGCGAGCTCCAGCAGGGCCGAACTCATCGCCGCGGTGACGGTGTCCAGCCCGGCCAGGACGAACAGGAAGCTCAGGCCCATGATTTCACCGTCGTCGAGCGGCTCCTCGCCATAGAGTAACTGGGACAAGATGTCTGGCCCGGGGTCGGCCCGCCGTGCGTTGATCGCCTCGGTGAGGTACGCGACCAATTCGAGTGCCGGCGTCAGGTCGGCATCCTCGAGTGACGGCGCTTCCGAGATGGCGATAACCGATGTCTTCCAGGCGACGAGCTTGTCGCGATCATCCAGCGGAAGGCCGAACAAGGTCAGGAACACCTGCGAGGGGTAGGGGATCGCAACGTCGGCCACCACTTCGCATTCGCCCTGTGCCGCCACCCGTTCGACAATCTCGATCGCTTGCTGCTGCAGCGAGGGCAGCATCTCTTTCAGCGTGTGCGGGCTGAAAAAGGGCTGCAGGATCTTGCGGAACCGGGTGTGCTCTGGCGGATCGAACGAGATCGGCACCAGGGGCAGTGGGCTGCCGAGTACGTCGAAAGCCTTCTTCGACGAAAACAATTCGGGGTCGCGCAGCGCGGCCAGCACGTCGTCGCGATGGGTCAGATAGAAGATTCCGTCGACGGACACCACGCGTCCCGCGTCACGCAGGGCCTTCCATCCCACCCCGCGGTCGGCCGCCATCGGCAGACTGGCGAAGGAGAGTTCAGGGGCGCCAAGGGTTTCCACGTGTGCTCCTAGGGGTTACAACGCCGATCGGTGCAAGCCACCGTCGACTTCGATCCAGCTACCGGTCAGGTAGCCGGCTGGTTCTGAACAGAGATAGGTGATGAGCGAGGCAATTTCGGGCGGTCTGCCCATCCGTGCCGCGGGGACGCGGGCCTCGGTCAGCATGAAGTCCCGTCGCTCCTGATCGGTACTCGCGCCGAGGTGCTGCTCCAGGTAGGCCAGTGCGTTCTCGGTCTCTATCCAGCCGGGCGCGACGGTGTTGATCGTGATGCCGTGCTGGGCGTACTCGTCAGAGACCGTCTTGAGCAGCCCGATCGTCGAGGGCCGACTCGTGTTGGCCACCGCGTGGTGGATGTTGCCCGCCGGCTCTTTGGCGGTGGCTGAACCGATATGGACGAATCGACCCCAGCCGGCGTCCTTCATTGCCGGCAGGACCGTCCGCAGCAGCAGGATCTGGCTCATCGTGTGCATTTCGAAGGATTCGCGGTAGACGTTCAGGTCGGTGATGTCGGCGAAATCGCCTGGGCGTTGATACTTCGCTTGACCGATCACGATGAGCGGCGGACCGTGCTCGGCGGTGACCTCCCGCACGGCGTCGCCGAGTTGCTCTGCATTGGCGACGTCTGCGCTGACGCCGATCGCGGTTCCGCCATCACCGCGGATCGTCTCGACCGCGGCGTCGACGTCGATCTTGGTCCGCGCCAGGACCGCCACCCGCGCACCCTCGCCGGCTAGCTGTTTGGCGACCTCGAAGCCAATTCCCTTGCTGCCGCCGACAACCAGCGCCGATCGGCCGTCGATTCCGTAGTGCATTCGCCGCGCCGACTATCCTCGCCGCACGTCCATGCCGGCGTCCACCTTGAGGATGCTTCCGGTGAACGAGCGGCCCGCGTCGCTGATCAGGAACAGGATGGCATTGCTGACGTCACGCGGCTCGATCATCGGGAAGTCCGGCAGTGCGGTCTGCATCGCGTTGACCAGGTGCGGGTTCTCCTCGATCACCTTGAATAGCGCCGGGTTCTCGGTGATCATCGGCGTCGCGCAGTTGGTCGGCGCCACCCCGTTCACTCGGATACGTTCAGCGGCAAGCATGTTCGCGTAAGAGCGGACCAGGCCGGTGATCGCGAGCTTGGACATCAGGTAGGCGTCGGTCCCGCCACGACCGTCGGTGAGATCCAGCAGCGCGATCATGGAACTGGTTGCGATCAGGTTGCCACCCTGGCCGCGCTCCTTCAGGTGGGGAATCGCGATTTGAAATGCGTTCCAGACGCCGATGAGCATGATGTCGAGGCCGAGCCGCAACGCTTCGGAGGCGTCGCGCTCCTCGGCATTGGTCAACACCACGCCGGCGTTGGCGATGACGGTGTCGATGTGCCCGAACTGTTCGACGCCCGCGTCGAACACTTGCTGCAGGGCAGCTTTGTCGCGGACGTCCGCCTTGCTGAAAAGCATCTCCTGCCCGGTCTTTTCGACCAGGCGAGCCGTCTCCTCGAGGTCCTCGTAGGAGCTCAGCTTGTAGGGCACGACCTCGAGGTCTTCACAGATGTCGACTCCGACGATGTTCGCACCTTGCTCGGCGCACATGACCGCATGCGAGCGGCCCTGCCCGCGGGCGGCGCCGGTGATGTAGACGACCCGGCCGTCGAGTGAACCCATTCGTTTGCCTCCAGTAGCTCGCTAGTGGCCGCGCTGTGCGCGATGGTACGGGCGCGATTCAGTGACCTGCGCCACGTGGAGGATGCTACGCCGGGAGATTGGAATCATACAACTATTTCGCTACTTTGATTCGAGCGAAACAATCGATGCTCTCGAAGGGATTCCCACATGTCTGATGGCCTCAATGGCGGTCCCCGTCCTCCCGACGGCGACTGGTTGGGCACTCCGTTCCTGCGCTTTGAACGCGAAGGTGCTTTCGCGGTATGCACCCTGGACCGTCCGAAGGCGCGCAATGCGATGACGCCCGCGATGTACTTCGGCATCCGGTACGCCATCAGCCGGGTCAATGCCGATCCCGATCTCGCGGGTCTGCTCATCACAGGAACCGGTGACGTCTTCGCACCGGGCGGCGATCTGGGGCAGTCCGCTGAGGACAATTGGATGGACTTTGCCGCAACCATGGGCATGGACGCGACGCCGTTCGACGTCTTGCGACAGTCGCCGAAACCGGTTGTGTCGGCGGTCAATGGCCTGGCTCAGGGTGGCGGTCTGCAGATCGCCATGTGCAGCGACCTCGCGGTGGTCAGCGATCGGGCGACCTTCCGGGTGCCCGAGTTGTTCCGCGGCATTGCCGACACCTACTACAGCCAGGTGTTGGCACGCTTGATCGGCCCGGTCCGCACGAAGGACCTGATGTTCACCGGCCGGACGTTGACCGCGCAGGAGGCCCTCGATTGGGGCATGGTGGCCCGGGTGGTTCCGCACCACGACCTGCTGAAGGTTGCCAAAGAACTTCTCGGTCAATGCTGTCGGACGGCTCCGGCAGCGCGCGGCGTGGTCAAGGCCAGCCTGGACAACTACCTGGGCTTGTTCGACCGGATCGGGATGCAGACCAGCATGTTCGGTCCTGAGGCGCGCGAAGGCTTCCGCGCGTTCAAGGAGAAGAACTCGCCGACGTGGGTGCACCCCGAGCTCCAGCTTGACGGCCGGTTGTAGCGCCGTCGCCCCTACTTGGGGGTAAACCGCTGGGCGCCGTCGAGGCGCATCACTTCGCCGTTGACGTAGCCGTTTGTAAGTAGGAACGTCGCCGCGTCGGCGTACTCGTCGGGCGTACCCAGCCGCTTCGGGAAAGGCACGTTTGCGGCGAACTTGGCGATGGCCTCTTCGCCGACCGACTCCATGATCGGTGTCTTCATGGTCCCCGGCGCGATGGTGTTGACCCGGATGCCCACCGAACTCAGGTCGCGCGCTGCGGCGATGGTCAAGCCGATGACGCCGGCTTTCGCCGCCGCATAGGCGGTCTGCCCGATCTGGCCTTCGTAGCCGGCAATCGAAGCGGTCAACACCAGTGCGCCGCGCTCGCCGTCGCGAGGTTCTGCGGTGGCCACCGAAGCGGCCACGAGTCGGGCCATGTTGTAGGTGCCGTTCAGATAGAGGTCGATGGTCTTCGTGAAGCCGCCGAAGTCGGCCGGGCTGCCGTCCCGCTGCACGATCCGTTGCGCCACACCGAAACCGCCGTGCGCGACGACCGCGTAGCGCAGCTGACCCAGCTGGTTGGCCTGCTCGATCGCGCCGAGAATGCTGTCCTCGCTGGTCACATCGGTGCTCACGAACAGGGCGCGGCTGCCCAGCTCGTCAGCCAGCGCCTTGCCCTTGTCGGCGGCGAGATCGGCGATCACCACGCCGAGTCCGTCGGCGTGCAGCCGACGGACCGTTGCCTCGCCCAGGCCGCCCGCCCCGCCACTGACGATTGCCGAGGCGCCCTCGAATTGCTGTACCGTCACGCTTTCTCCTTCATCTCGTGTTGCTTTCCATGTGAGTCACATCGCCCGTCACCAAACTCCACGGGTCCTCCGCGGATAGCACCTGCCGGCCGAGTCGCCGCGCGTAGCTCGCGGTCGTGCCGTACTCCCCGGTCCAGCTCTGAGCGCGCAGGGTGAACAGCCACAGCGGGTGTTCACTGGTGACGCCGATCGCACCGTGCAGCTGATGAGCGACGCTGGTGACTGGGCCGACGGCCCTGCCGACCGCCACCTTGGCGACGGTGACCGCGTAGTCGGTGTGTGGGGAGTCGAAGCCATGCTCGGCAGCGGCGGCGATCGCCAATTCCGCAGCGGCGCGGGCTCTTTCGATTTCTCCGGCCATGCCGGCCAGTGATTGCTGCACAGACTGGAAGGCGCTGAGCGGGCGACCGAACTGGACGCGCTGGCGGGTGTGGCTCACCGATAACGCTGCGGTGGCATCGAGCACCCCGATGGTCTGCACACAGCGAGACCATGCGCCGCGCCGAGCCAACTCGGCGCCGACTGCCGGGTCTACTGCGTGCAACTGGTCCACCGACACGTCGAACGGAAGCGAATCGCGCGGTTCGCCCGCCAGGTTGTGATCTTCCCGCAGCACACCGGGGACCACGTCGATCACGCCGATGCGCAGTCCGGCGGGTGTGGTGACGGCCAGCAAGGCGGCCGTGCACGCTCGTGCCCAGGGCACCGCCGGCGCGGTGCCGGTGACCCGCTTGCCGTCGTTTTCGGCGTCGGCGATCGCGACGGTCAGCGGGCCGTCGGGTAGCTCGATCCCGGTCTGCCGGCCAAGCCACCCGGCCAGTGCGTCGGTTTCGGCCAACGGCACCGCACCGGCGTGACGGGCCAGGCTGTAGAGCACAATGGCCAACTCGTTCGGGCCGGCTCCCGCGTCTGGCGTGCTGGTCAGTCGGGCCAGCCCGGTGTCCTCGAGGTTGTGCCAG
>NZ_DATNJW010000196.1:0-4797 GCF_035603715.1 Mycobacterium sp.
TGCATGGTGTCGTAGATCGCCATCAACGACGTGAAACTGCCGCCGGGCGAGTTGATGTACATAGTGATGTCGCGGTCGGGGTCCAGCGACTCCAGCACCAGCAACTGAGCCATGACGTCGTTGGCCGACGCGTCGTCGACCTGGACTCCGAGGAAGATGATGCGTTCCTCGAACAGCTTGTTGTACGGGTTCGACTCTTTGACACCCCAGCTGGAGTGCTCGACGAACGACGGCAGGATGTAGCGCGCCTGGGGCGCGAGCTCGGGGTTCATTCGGCTTCTCCGTTGATGTGTTCGGCGCGGGTGATGATGTGGTCGACGAATCCGTATTCCAGGGCCTCAGCGGCGGTGAACCACCGGTCGCGGTCGGAATCGGCCTCGATGCGCTCGATCGACTGGCCGGTGAATTCGGCGTTGAGCCGGAACATCTCTTTCTTGATAACGGTGAATTGCTCTGCCTGAATGGCGATGTCGGCCGCACTACCGGTCACCCCGCCCAGCGGCTGGTGCATCAGGATGCGAGCGTGCGGCAGCGCGTAGCGCTTGCCCTTGGTGCCCGCGGCCAATAGGAACTCGCCCATCGAAGCCGCCATGCCCATTGCGTAGGTGGCGATGTCGCACGGGGCCAGCACCATCGTGTCGTAGATCGCCATGCCGGCGCTGATCGATCCGCCGGGCGAATTGATGTACAGGTGGATGTCTTTGTTCGCGTCTTCGGCGGCGAGCAGCAGGATCTGCGCGCACAGCCGGTTGGCGATGTCGTCATCGACCTGCGACCCCAGGAAGATGATGCGCTCGGAGAGCAATCGCTCATACACCGAGTCGGTGAGGTTCAGACCCATCGCGCTGGCGCGCATTTCAGTCCCACGGCTCACAGTGGGTTACCTGCTTTCTCGAGTTCCGTATTCACCGACACTAACCAACCTGGGCCGTCGAGCACTCCCCGAAGCCCGTGCGTTCGCTTACAGCGTCACTTCGCGTCGTCTGCGGCGTCCGCATCGTCATCGTCGGACTCTTCGACGTCGCCGTCCTCCGGGGTGCGCTTGCCGAAGAACTCGGTGGTGTCGATGACGTTGCCGTCGCTGTCTTTGACGGTGGCCGCCTCGACCGCTGCAGCGATAGTCAGGCCACGGCGCACATCGGCGAACATCGCCGGCAACTGGTTTTGCTGCTGCAGGTAGCCAAGCAGCTCCTGCGGCTGGATGCCGTACTGCCGCGAGGTCACCACCAGACGTTCGGTGAGATCTGCCTGGCTCACCTGGATGTCGAGGTCGTCGCCCAGCGCGTCGAGCACCAGCTGCGTCTTGATGGCCTTCTCGGCCTCCGCGCGAGCGTCGGCGTCGAATTTCTCGCGCGACGAACCCTGCTTTTCGAGCGCTTCGGCGAGCTTGGCTTCGTCGTGGTCGAGCCCGTGCAGCGCGTTGTGCACCGTGCTGTCCACCTGGGCCTGCACGATCGCTTCGGGCAACGGCATGTCGACCTGCTCGACCAAGGCTTCCAACGCGGCGGTGCGAATCTCTTCGGCCTGCTGGACGCGTTTGGTCCGGCTGACCTGGTCGGAGAGGTTGGCACGCAACTCGTCGATCGTGTCGAATTCGCTTGCCAGTTGGGCGAATTCGTCGTCGGGTTCGGGCAGTTCACGTTCTTTGACCGAGACGACGGCGACGGTGACCTCAGCCTCCTGGCCGGCGTGCGGGCCGGCGGCCATCTTGGTGGTAAATGTGCCGGACTCGCCGGCCTTCAGTCCGATGATCGCGTCGTCGAGACCGTCGACCAGTTGTCCGGAGCCGATCTCGTGGGACAGGCCCTGCGTGGACGCCTCGGGCACGTCCTCGCCGTCGATGTTGGCCGAGAGGTCGATCGAGACGAAGTCGCCGGAGGCGGCGGCACGCTCGACTCCGGTCAGGGTGCCGAACCGGGCACGCAGCGACTGCAATTCGGTGTCGACTTCCTCATCGCTGACCTTGATCGGGTCGACGGTGATCGTCAGCGCGCTGAGATCAGGCAGGGTGAAATCGGGGCGGACGTCGACCTCGGCGGTGAAGACCAGCTCCTCGCCGTACTCCTTCTTGGTGACCGCGATGTCGGGCTGACCAAGCGGCCGCACGTCGACCTCGGTGACGGCCTGACCGTAGCGGCTGGGCAGTGCCTCGTTGACGACCTGGTCCAGGATCGCCTCCTTGCCGACACGAGCCTCCAGCAATTTGGCGGGGGCCTTGCCCGGACGGAAGCCCGGGAGCCGGATCTGCTTGGCCAGCTCTTTGTAAGCCCGATCGAAATCGGGCTTCAGTTCCCCGAACGGCACCTCTACGTTGATCCGAACCCGGGTTGGGCTCAGCTGCTCGACGGTGCTCTTCACGGGTGTGCTCCTTGGTGTGCTGTGGGTCTTGTCATGCTTCAAGCCCGTTGGGTGTGGCGCGCCAGTCGGGGTGACAGGATTTGAACCTGCGGCCTTCCGCTCCCAAAGCGGATGCGCTACCAAGCTGCGCTACACCCCGCGGTGACCTCGAAATCCTACGGCCAAGCCACACCGTCCCTGCAGTGGCCTCACCACCAGGTCACGGGACGACAACATTTGGATTTGATGTCTGCCGCGCCGTAAAGTCGCGCTCGACTAATACATGCGGGCGTAGCTCAATGGTAGAGCCCTAGTCTTCCAAACTAGCTACGCGGGTTCGATTCCCGTCGCCCGCTCGATACCGGCGCCGGCAACCGAGGCGGACTAGGCTGACAACGCTTAATGCGCCAACGGCGGCGGGGTGGCCGTCGAGGCCGACCCGGCAAGCTGAGGAGGCTAACCGATTCAGCATCCAGGTGCCACAGCCGACATCGCCATCCATGGCTCATGCGCGACCCGCTTCGACGGCGTACGCAGGGCGTTCACGCAGAACTTCGCGCAGGGCAAGGAAATTGGCGCGGCGGTCGCCGCCTGGGTAGACGGCGAGCTGGTCGTCAACCTGTGGGCCGGAACCGCCGATGAGGCCGGCACCAAGCCGTGGCAGGTGGACACGCTATCCACCGTGCTCTCCGGGACCAAGGGCCTCACCAGCACCTGCGTCCACCAACTCGTCGAGCGCGGCGACCTCGACCTGAACGCCCCGGTGGCCCGCTACTGGCCAGAATTCGCCCAGGCCGGCAAACAAGACATCACCCTCGGCATGGTGATGTGTCACCGATCCGGGGTGATCGGGCCGCGCCAGCGCATGGACTGGACGCAGGTCACCGACTGGGATCTGGTCTGCGAACGGCTGGCCGCCGCCGAACCGTGGTGGGAGCCGGGGACCGCGCAGGGCTATCACATGACCACCTTCGGGTTCATCCTCGGCGAGGTGTTCCGCCGCGTGACGGGTAGCACCGTCGGCCAATATCTGCGCACCGAAATCGCCCAACCACTGGGAGCCGCGATCCACATCGGCTTGGCGCGGACCGAACAACACCGTTGTGCCGATCGGGTCGCCAAACCGCACATCCGCCAGATGCTGGCCGACGTCAACGCCCCCGGATATCCCACCTCGCTGGCCGAACACCCGAAGGCCGGGCTCGCTGTATCGATGGGATTCGCGCCCGACGACGAGGTCGGATCGAACGATCTGGACCTATGGCGCTAGCTCGAGTTCCCGGGAACCAACGGCCAGGTATCGGCGCTGGGGCTGGCGACGTTCTACAACGCCTTGGCGCAGGAGAAGCTGCTCAGCCGCAGGCACATGGACCTGATCCGGGTCTCACAGGGCGGCCTGGAGACCGATCTGGTTCTCGGCCCGCGCGTCGCCGACCATGGCTGGGGCCTCGGCTACATGCTCAACCAGCGCTGCGTCAACGGACCGAACCCGTCGATCTTCGGCCACGGCGGCCTCGGCGGCTCGTTCGGCTTCGTCGACCTGGAGAACCGGATCGGCTACGCCTACGTGATGAACCATTTCGACCCGACCAAGGCCAACGCCGATCCCCGCAGCGTGGTCATGAGCAACGAGATCTATGCGGTGCTCGGGGTCAAATAACGCTGACGACAAAACCGCACCTGCCTCCCCGGAAGGTCTGGGCAGATGCGGTTTCGCTCAGCGTTAGGAGTCGCCGCCGCTCGACGAACCACCACCAGAGTCGCCGCCGCCGGAGTCGCCGCCGCTCGACGAATCGCTACCGCCCGAGTCGCCTCCTGACGCGGCGCTACCGCCCGAGTCGCCTCCTGACATGTCGGCACCGCCCGAGTTGTCGGATCCCGCCGACGGTCCACTGGCGTCCGACGGTCCACCGGCATCGGGAGCCGACGAGCCACTGTCAGGTGCAGGTGCGTTGGCATCCGGACCGGCCGGGCCGGCATCCGGCCCAGAGGCGCCCGGCCCATTCTCAGATCCGTGGCCTCCCGGCTCCCCGGCTCCGCCCGGGCCACCGGGTTCGGTACCACCAGGCGCTCCGGCTCCACCCGGACCACCGGGTTCGCTGCCCGCAGGCGGCCCTCCGGATCCACCAGGATCATGTCCATCAGGCCCACCCGGACCACCCGGTTCGGTACCCGCAGGCGGGCCCCCGGGTCCGCCGGGGTCATGCCCACCCGGACCACCAGGATCGTGTCCGCCGGGCCCACCGGGGCCTCCAGGTCCACCGGGTCCTCCAGGGTCATGTCCGCCGGGTCCACCGGGGTCATGTCCGCCGGGTCCACCGGGGTCATGCCCACCGGGTCCTCCAGGGTCATGACCGCCCGGTCCACCCGGACCACCGGGACCGCCCGGCTCGCCAGGTCCGCCGGGGCCATGGCCGCCGCCGTGGCCCCCGTGGCCGCCGCCACCAGGTTCATGTCCCC
>NZ_DATNJW010000197.1:0-3138 GCF_035603715.1 Mycobacterium sp.
CCGTCGATCCGGCCGCCGTTGGCGATCGCGCCGTACATGCGGGCCAGCCCGCGAGCAGTCGCGACACCATTGGCCGCCGGGATCTCCGCATCCAGCAACGGAATATCGCCTTGCGCAACGGCTTTCACACCCGGGAAGTACATCGAACCGAATCCGGCGGACATGGGTAGCGCGGCGATCATCGGCGCCACCGCGTTGAACACCGGGTTCTGGAAAGCGCTCTGCGGCATGATGATCTGTGCCGCTCGCGTCGGCGCTTCGACTGGCGGGCGGCCCAGGTGCAAGCCGTCGGTGCCCAGCGGCTCCGCCAGCTCCTCGCGGATCAACTGCCGCATGCCTTTACCGGTGACGGCCCGAGCCAGCCCGGACAGCAGCCAGCCGTAGGTCAGCGCGTGATAGGCCGACCTGCCGAACGAGTATCCCGGCGCCGCTGCCGCCAGGCGTCGTTCCATCAGTTCGTGGTCCAGCAGGTCCTGGCTGCTGGACCCGCGCAGCGCCGACAGACCGGCCTGATGGCGCATCAGCTGCCGGACGGTGATATCCGCTTTCCCGTTGGCGCCGAACTCCGGCCAATACTGCGCGACCGGTGCGTCGTACTCGATCAGCCCGCGGTCGACGAGCCGATGGATCACGGTGGAGGCCATGCCCTTTGTCGCCGAAAACACCATGGTGCCGGTATCCGCGGTCCACGGCACCCGTCCGCGCCGATCTTCCCAGCCGGTCCACACGTCGACGACGGGTTCGCCGTCCAGGTAGACAGCCAGTGCCCCGCCGCCGAACCGGCGGTGCGGGAACATGCTTGCAAAGCTGCGCACCGCGCAGGCAAAGTGCGGATCGGCTGCGCCGTGAACTCCGCGCGGCAGCACGGAGCGGCGATTGCCCACTACTTCGAGGGTCATGCCGTCGAATCTACCGTTCGACTCTATGAATGAAGTGCAATTTAGCTATCCGTTATCGAAGCGAGCTCCAGTATTTGCTGAGCAGCCAGTGCTGGGGTCAATTCCCCAGTAAGCACCCGCCGCTCGACATCGGCGCGGGCTTTGCGCACAGCGGGGTTGGACAGCACCCGATCCAGCACGGTGTCGCGAACCATCTGCCAGGTCCAGTCGACCTGCTGGGCGCGCCGGCGTGCCTCGAAGTCCCCCGCCTCGCTCAGCACATCGCGATGCCGCTCGACGGTGTCCCACAACTCTTCCAGCCCAGTGCCTTCCAAAGCGCTCATGGTCAGAACCGGTGGACGCCACAGGGTTTCGCGAGGGTAAATCAGCCGGATCGCCCCGGAAAGTTCACGTGCGGCTTTGCGGGCCTCCGTCAGGTGATCGCCGTCGGCCTTGTTGACCACGACGATGTCGGCGAGTTCCAGCACGCCTTTTTTGATGCCCTGCAGCTGATCGCCGGTGCGCGCAAGCGTCAGAAAGACGAAGGTATCGACCATGTTGGACACTGCGACCTCGGACTGACCGACACCCACGGTCTCCACCAGGATCACGTCGAACCCGGCGGCCTCCAGCAGCACGATGGTCTCCCGGGTGGCCTTGGCCACGCCGCCGAGCGTGCCCGACGTCGGCGACGGGCGGATGTAGGCGTCCGGATGCGCTGCCAGCTGGGGCATTCGGGTCTTGTCACCGAGAATCGATCCCCCGGTTCTGGTCGACGACGGGTCGACAGCGAGGACGGCCACCCGATGGCCGCGGCCGATCAAGTGCATCCCGAGCGCCTCGATGGCGGTCGACTTGCCGACTCCCGGAACCCCGGTGATTCCGACATGCAGGGCATTGCCGGCGGCCGGCATCAACTGCAGCAGCAACTGCTGTGCGCGGTCGCGGTGATCGGCGCGGGTCGACTCGACGAGCGTGATCGCCCGCGGTAGCGCCGAGCGATCGCCGCCGCGCACCGCCGCGGCGAGTTTGTCTATGCTGTCGCCGTTTTCAGTTGCCATCTGGCTAGAGGGTGTACCCGTGTCGTTCGGCCAGCTTGTGCAGCAGGTCGATCGCGGCGTCCGCAATCACCGTGCCGGGCGGGAAGATCGCCGTCGCGCCCGCCGCGTACAGCTCGTCGAAGTCACCCGGTGGGATGACACCCCCTACCACCACCATGATGTCGGAGCGACCCACTTCGGCCAGCGCGTCGCGGAGCGCGGGCACCAACGTGAGGTGACCGGCTGCCAGGGAGGACACCCCGACCACGTGGACGTCGTTGTCCGCGGCCTGGCGGGCGACCTCGTCCGGCGTGGAGAACAGCGCACCGACGTCGACGTCGAATCCGATGTCGGCGAACGCCGTTGCGATCACCTTCTGTCCACGGTCATGGCCGTCCTGCCCCATTTTTGCCACCAGGATCCGTGGCCGCCGACCGTCGGCCTCGGCGAACTTCTCGACGAGTTCGGTGGCGGATGCCATGTTCTCGGCCTTTCCAGCTTCGTCGCGGTAGACCCCGGCGATGGTACGGATCTCGGCTTGGTGGCGCCCGTAGACCTTCTCGAGCGCGTCGGAGATTTCGCCGACCGTGGCCTTGTGGCGGGCCGCGTCGACCGCAAGCGCCAACAGGTTGTTGCCGAGTCCATCCTCGCCGGCCCGACCATGGGCTGCGGCGGCACGAGACAACTCGGCCAGCGCGGCTTCCACTGCCGACTGGTCCCGACTTGCCCGCAGCTCTTCGAGTTTGGCCAGTTGCTCGGCGCGCACCCGGCTGTTTTCGACCTTGAGGACCTCGACCTCTTGATCTTCTTCCACCTGGTACTTGTTGATCCCGATCACCGGCTGGGTGCCGGAGTCGATGCGGGCCTGAGTCCGCGCGGCGGCTTCTTCGATGCGCAGCTTCGGAATACCGTCGTTGATGGCCTGGGCCATGCCGCCCGCCTCGGCGACCTCGGCGATGTGTGCGCGGGCCCGCTGCGCGAGTTGGTAGGTCAACCATTCCACGTAGTACGAGCCGGCCCAGGGGTCGATCGGCCTGGTGGTGCCGGACTCTTGCTGCAGGACAAGCTGAGTGTTGCGCGCGATGCGGGCCGAGAAATCGGTGGGCAGCGCCAGCGCTTCGTCCAGTGCGTTGGTGTGCAGCGACTGGGTGTGGCCCTGGGTGGCGGCCATCGCCTCGATGCAGGTGCGCGCGACGTTGTTGAACGCATCCTGAGCCGTC
>NZ_DATNJW010000198.1:0-6890 GCF_035603715.1 Mycobacterium sp.
CGTTGCTGCCCAACCTTCCACAGGGCAACGACAAGGTGATTCCGGCTCTGGCGCCGGTCAATTGGCTCTTCGGCGGCCCGCCGCTGATCGAAGCGCTGATCACCACGATGATCGTCGGGCGCGACCAGGCCTACCTGAATCAACCATGGGTCGACTCGCGGGCGATCCGCGTCGACTCCTCAAAAGTCGGATTTCTCGACTTCAACATCGGCACCAAGCAGATGCAAGAGCTCTACCAAAGCGGCCACGATGCGGCCGAAGCATTCCTGAAATCGTGGGACTGGAACGAGTACCTCGAGCGTTTCCGGCGCCCCGGAACCTAGACTTCGAATTCGGCTGCCATATTGTCGATTCCGGCGCGAATCTCGGCCAGCGCCTCGGCCCGGGTCCGCAGCTTCGTGCCGACATGCGCGTGCTGCTTGAGCGTCGCGAATTCGCGTGCGGCTTCCTCGGCGCGGCTGAGCACCATATCTGGCATGACAATTTCGTCCAGCCAACCGGCGGCCACCGCGGTTTCACCGAAGAACGTCTTCGCCAGGCCGGCTGCCTGCTGGAAGGCCGCCCGCGTGAGTCGCAGCTTCATCACTGCCAGGGCCGAGTACGGAATCGTCATACCGATCGCGACCTCGTTGGCCTGAATGTTGAAGCCGGGAGCTGCAATTCGGTGATCACCGCTGGCCAGCAGGAAAGCGCCCATCGCAATGGCGTGGCCGGTGCAGGCCATCACCACCGGTTTGGGGTAGGACAGCAACCGATGCGAAAGCTCGAAGCCGCCCTTGAGCATGTCGATTGCGGGCTGGACCTCACCCGACGTCAGGACCTTCAGATCGAACCCGCCGCTGAAAACCCGGTGGTTTCCGGCGATCACGACGGCGCCGACATCGTCGCGGTCGGCGTGATCGAGCGCGTCGTTGAGGGCCTGCTGCATCGTCGGGCCGAGAACGTTGACTTTGCCGTCGTCCATCGTGATGAACGCGATGGAATCATCGAGGCGATAACTGACCGGACCGTCGCTCATGGAGTTGATTGAATCAGACCGGAAATTAGCCCGGACGCTTAGACCCGCTCGCCGCGATGCTTGCCGAGTTCCTCTTCGGCGTTACCCCAGCGCAAGCTGACGTCAGTCGGCGGCGCCTCGATCTGCCGGGTGCGCCAGCGGTCCTTGGTTTCGTCGACCGCGCGGTTGATGCGCTCGATCTCGGAGCGGAACACGTCGGCGCGAGTTTCCTTGGCGGCGTAGTGGAAATAGGTCAGCAGGCTGCGCAACAGTTCTAGCTTCTGCTTCTCCCGCTTGGCCAGGTCGTGGTTCGTCATCAACTCGATGCGCTGAACCGGCGGCAACGACGCCCAGTCGAGCACCACCTTGGTCTCCAGGGCACGCCGGCTGGGGCGCCAGAATTTCCAGCCGCGGGGAATCTCGACGCGGTCGTAGTAGGTCACCGTGCCCGGGAAGCGCGATTCGATGCCTTCACCGAGCTCGGTGCGGTCGAGCGCCGAATCCCACACCGTGCGCCATTCCTGGCCGGGTGCCAGCGTCGGCAACTGGCGCGGGAGTTGCAGTTCGACGACGTCGGCATAGCCATCGGTGGCATTTTCGTATTCGGCGACGGTCGGTGGGTGCGGAAACGTGAATGAGACGTCGTAGGCCGGGGTCTTTCCGAAATTCCGGACGACTAGTTCAATTACATGCCAGTCCGCGGCATGCGGCTCCATGAACATCCCGACATGCGGACGGATTTCATCGGATGCCAGTCGGCGATTGCGACGTATTTGCGCATTCGCGTAGATCAGGGCGATGACGGCGAGGCCGAGTAAGGCCCATACAGCCCACGCCAACCAGGTACCGGATCCTGCCCCCGCCACCTGGTGCCACCGATCGTGGATCCATTCCATCGAAGCACCCATCCTCCGCTTATATCACAGCAATTAAAGGCACGAAAATTCGCTGGAGGACCCGTTGGAGAACAACTATCCACCCATCAGTGTTCGCCACTGTTCGAGATTAGCGACACGGTAAACGTAGTTAGAGCGTTTGACCTCTGATAGTGAGGCACTCGGTTCGAGCGAATACCAGTGTCCGGGAAATACCGTCGGATCGCCAGGCAGTTGAGCAAGCTTCTGCAGGCTGCGAAAGATCTCGTCGGAATCCCCGCCGGGAAAGTCGGTGCGCCCGCATCCTTCCAAAAACAGCGTGTCACCGGCGACCAGCCGGCCGTCGAGCAGAAAGCATTGGCTGCCCGGAGTGTGACCCGGAGTGTGCAGCAGTTCGATGTCGATGGCGCCGACGCTGACCTTGTCGCCGTGCTCATGCGAGGTGAGATCGCTCATCGGAATTCCGGTGATCCGCGAAACGTACTGCGCCTCTTGAGAATTGACGTGAACCGGAACGCTGACCCGCTCGAGCAGCTCGGCCAGCCCCTTAAGCTCGAAGCCCATCATCGAGCCGCCGACATGGTCAGGGTGGTGGTGAGTGACCAGCACGCCGGAAAGATGCAGGCCATCGGCCTCGAGCACGTCGACCAGATCGCCGGCTGCGTAGGCGGGATCGACGACCACGCAGTCGCCGGTCTGCCGGTCACCGATCAGGTAGGCGAAGTTGCGCATCTGCGCCGCGATCCCGTCGCCCTGGGCGAAGTCGCGGCCGGAGAGCAGTTGGCGGAAGTACAACCGGTCGGTATCAGGCACCCGCTCAGCCTAAGCGGGTCCGCGATGCGGGGTAAACCTCACCGTTTGGTGCGCTTGCGGAGCAGGCTGTACCCTCTTTTAGGCCCGAGACGTGACCAAAACGGTCGCTCGGGTGCGGCCCCCTTAGCTCAGTCGGTAGAGCGTTTCCATGGTAAGGAAAAGGTCAACGGTTCGATTCCGTTAGGGGGCTCGGTGGACGCCGAGCAGGCAGGCGGCCCGGAACGAAGACAAAGCAGTCCCGAGGCGGTGTAGCTCAGTCGGTTAGAGCGAACGACTCATAATCGTTAGGTCGCCGGTTCGAGTCCGGCCATCGCTACAAGACAACAACGAACGAAAACCCGAAAAGAGAACCGACGTGGCCTCCAGTACCGACGTACGGCCCAAGATCACCTTGGCGTGCGAGGTGTGCAAGCACCGCAACTACATCACCAAGAAGAACCGCCGCAACGACCCCGACCGGCTTGAGCTGAAGAAGTTTTGCCCGAACTGCGGCAAACACCAGGCTCACCGCGAGACACGCTGACACAGCCCCCGTCAGCAATCTATTGAGACTGACTAGGTAGGTTGAAGGGTCATGTCGCTGGGCCAGAATGCCATCGGTAAGCGCTTCCGCTACCCCGATTACTACATCGTCGAGCGGGAGAAGATTCGCGAGTACGCGGTCGCAGTCAAAAACGATGACCGTCCCTTCCATGAGGAAAAGGCTGCCCTGGAGCTGGGCTACGACGGCCTGATCGCCCCGCTGACCTTCATCTCGGTGTTCGGCTATAAGGCCGTGGAGGCATTCTTCGCGTGGGCCAACATCGCCACCAACGACGCGCAGGTCGTTCAGGTCGACCAGTCGCTGAAATTTTTCGCCCCGATCAAGGACGGCGATCGGCTGTATTGCGACGTGGAGATCGAGTCGGTCCGGCGGGCCCATGGCACCGACATCATTATGACCAAGCAGACCATCACCAACGACGCGGGCGACATTATTCAAGAGACCTACACGACCCTGGCGGGCCGCGCGGGTGAAGACGGAGATGAGGGATTCCGAGATGCCACTGCGTGAGTTCGATTCGGTGAAGGTGGGCGATCAGCTGCCCGAGAAGATCTACCCGTTGACCCGTCAGGATTTGGTGAGCTATGCCGGCGTCTCCGGTGACCTGAACCCGATCCACTGGGATGACGAAATCGCCAAGGTCGTCGGGCTGGACACCGCGATCGCGCACGGCATGCTGACCATGGGCCTGGGTGGCGGCTTCGTCACGTCGTGGGTCGGCGATCCCGGGGCGGTCACCGAGTACAACGTGCGATTCACCGCCGTGGTCCCGGTGCCCAACGACGGCAAGGGTGCCGAGATCGTGTTCAGCGGCAGGGTGAAGTCGGTCGATCCGGACAGCAAGTCGGTGACGATCGCGTTGACCGCTACCACCGACGGAAAGAAGATCTTCGGTCGGGCGATCGCGTCAGCGAAGTTGGCCTAACTGGTGGCGATCAACACCGACATCCTCGGGATGGTCTGGGAGTACCCGGAAAGCTACGTCGTGGGCCGCGAGAAGGTCCGCGAATTCGCCAAGGCGGTCAAGGCAGACGACCCGGCATCTCTGGATGAAAAGGCGGCGGCCGAGCTCGGGTATGACGGTCTCGTCGCGCCGCCGACTTTCGTCACGATCCTCGGCAAGCTGGTCCAGGCGGACTTTATGCGGAAGGTCGATACAGGCTACGAATCATTACAGATGGTCCAGGTCGACCAGCGCTTCGTCTTCCACAAGCCGATCCTTGCCGGGGATGTGCTGCATGCCCGAATGGAGGTCTACTCCGTCGTTGAACGGTTCGGCGCCGACATCGTGACCACCAAGAACACCTGCACCAACGACGCCGGCGAGGTCGTGTTGGAGGCGTACACGACGGTGATGGGTCACGAAGGCGACGACTCGGTCAACCTCAAGTGGGACATGGAGAGCGGGCAAGTCGTCAGGACGGCGTGATTAGTACCTGACACCTGCTGCGATGTACACTCGGACCTCGGGGTTTTCCCAGTACCAGCGTGTTTTTCTTCTCAGTTGGCGAGCGCGCGCGTCGGGTAAGGCCCCGACACGCGCAGGTTGGCCTGCCAACCAGCGAAGGGGCGTAGCTCAACTGGCAGAGCAGCGGTCTCCAAAACCGCAGGTTGCAGGTTCAAGTCCTGTCGCCCCTGCAATGGTGGACACTGGAAGGTGACCATCACGCACACGATTGAACGAAGGAGCATGCGGTGAGCGACGAACACGTCGATGCCGACGCCGCAGCCGACGGCGGCGGACCTGACGACTCGCAGGGCGGTCGCACGGCCGTGGCGACGCCGCAGCGGCCCACCGGCAAGCGGTCCCGTCACCGGGGTGAGGCCGCAGACGGCACCGACGCATCCGGCGCCGTCGAGCTCACCGAGAGCGACGCCGACGACGACACGCGCAAGAAGGCCAAGAAGGCGAAGAAAGCCAAGACGGCGCGCAAATCCGACGAGCCGTCGAACAACCCGTTCGTCTTCGTCTTCAACTACCTCAAGCAGGTCGTCGCCGAGCTGCGCAAGGTCATCTGGCCCAACCGCAAGCAGATGGGCTCCTACACCTCGGTGGTGTTGGCGTTCCTGGTGTTCATGGTGACGTTGATCGGCCTGGTGGATCTTGGCTTGGCCAAGCTGGTGCTGTGGGTGTTCGGCTGACGCCGCCACGAGCTGACATAAAAAGGGAAGGACCCATAAACCGTGACTACCTCCGACGGCAATCTGCCCGTGGGTGAGACGGTCGACATCGAAGCCGCGTTGCAAGAAGTGACCGCTGACGATGCACCGGAGACGGCCAGCGCCGAGCCGGTGGCCGACGAGACCGCCGAGCCGGTGGCCGACGAGGCCGCCGAGACGCCCGCCGCACCTGAGGAACCGGCTGAGCCCGAAGAGGTCGACCCGGCCGCCGCGCTGAAGGCCGACCTGCGCTCCAAGCCAGGCGACTGGTACGTCATCCACTCCTACGCCGGTTACGAGAACAAGGTGAAAGCCAACCTCGAGACCCGTGTGCAGAACCTGGACGTCGGCGACTACATCTTCCAGGTGGAAGTGCCCACCGAAGAGGTCACCGAGATCAAGAACGGCCAACGCAAGCAGGTCAACCGCAAGGTACTGCCGGGCTACATCCTGGTGCGGATGGACCTGACCGACGACTCGTGGTCCGCGGTGCGTAACACCCCGGGCGTCACCGGATTCGTCGGCGCGACGTCTCGCCCCTCGGCACTCATGCTCGACGACGTGGTCAAGTTCCTGCTTCCGCAGGGTGCGGCCAAGAAGCCCGTCAAGGGCGCCGCGAGCACCGCGAGCACCGGGGTTGAGCTGGAGCGTCCGGTGATCGAGGTCGACTACGCCGTCGGCGAATCGGTCACCGTCATGGACGGACCGTTCGCCACGCTGCCGGCGACGATCAACGAGGTCAACGCCGAACAACAGAAACTCAAGGTGCTGGTGTCCATCTTCGGCCGCGAAACACCTGTCGAACTGGGCTTCACCCAAGTCTCCAAGATTTAGAAATACGGAAGGAACACCAACACTCATGGCCCCGAAAAAGAAGGTCGTCGGGCTGATCAAGCTGCAGATCAAGGCCGGCGAAGCCAACCCCGCCCCGCCGGTCGGTCCGGCGCTCGGGCAGCACGGCGTCAACATCATGGAGTTCTGCAAGGCGTACAACGCCGCGACGGACTCCCAGCGCGGCAACGTCGTCCCGGTGGAGATCACCGTGTACGAGGACCGCAGCTTCACGTTCGCGCTGAAGACGCCGCCGGCCGCCAAGCTGCTGCTCAAGGCCGCGAAAGTGGCCAAGGGCTCGGCCGAACCGCACACCACCAAGGTCGCCAAGGTCACCTGGGATCAGGTCCGCGAGATCGCCGAGACCAAGAAGGCCGACTTGAACGCCAACGACATCGACGCAGCCGCCAAGATCATCGCCGGGACCGCCCGGTCGATGGGGATCACCGTCGAATAGCGGTGTCCCCGTGGGAGGGCCAGCTTCGGCCCGCCAACCACAACCCAACATCAGATTGGATTAACGAATGAGCAAGAACAGCAAGGCATATCGCGCCGCCCTCGAGAAGGTGGACCGCGACAACCTCTACACCCCGTTGCAGGCCGCCAAGCTGGCCAAGGAGACGTCGTCGACCAAGCAGGACTCGACCGTCGAGGTGGCCATCCGGCTCGG
>NZ_DATNJW010000199.1:0-9409 GCF_035603715.1 Mycobacterium sp.
ATCCGGCAGATCGAGCCGCCATTGTTCTGCGCCTCTTTGATGTCTTCTTTGGTGCCAACGCCGGGCAGCATCAAGAAGGCGATCTTGGCTTCTTTGGCGGTATCGGCGGCGAGCTTGATCAGCTCCTGCTCGGGCGTCTTGGAGAACCCGTAGTTGAAGCTCGAGCCACCCAGCCCGTCGCCGTGCGTCACCTCGATGACCGGCACGCCCGCGTTGTCGAGCGCGGCCACGATGGCGCCGACCTCGTCCTTGGTGAACTGGTGACGCTTGTGGTGAGAGCCGTCGCGTAGGGACGTGTCGGTCATCCGGACGTCCCAGATTGGGTTGAAAAAGATGTCAGTACTCATGCCTGTGCTCCTTGCGCTGTCGCCGACAACGACTCCTTCGCAATTTCCTCGCCGACCTTGGTCGCCGCCGCGGTCATGATGTCGAGGTTGCCCGCATAAGGCGGCAGGTAATCGCCGGCGCCTTCGACCTCGACGAACGTGGTGACCAGAGCCTGACCTCCCGAGTGGACCGACGGGTCGTCGAACTGCGGCTCGTTGAGCAGCCGGTAGCCCGGGACGTAGGTCTGCACTTCGGCGACGACGTCGTGGATGGACCGGGCGATCGCGTCGCGGTCGGCATCCTCGGGGATCGCGCAGAAGATGGTGTCGCGCATGATCATCGGCGGTTCGGCCGGGTTCAAAATGATGATGGCCTTACCGCGGTTGGCACCGCCGATGGTCTCGACGCCGCGGGACGTGGTCTTGGTGAACTCGTCGATGTTGGCCCGGGTTCCCGGCCCGGCCGACGACGAGGACACCGACGCGACGATCTCCGCGTAAGGCACCTCAACGGTGCGCGCAACGGCGTAGACGATCGGAATGGTCGCCTGTCCCCCGCAGGTGATCATGTTGACGTTCGGCGCGTCGAGGTGCTCGCGCAAATTCGCCGGCGGGATCACCGCCGGGCCGACCGCGGCCGGCGTCAGGTCGATGGCCCGGATGCCGGCGGCTTCATACTTCGGCGCCGCGTCCCGGTGGACGTAGGCGCTGGTCGCCTCGAACACCATGTCGGGCTTCTCGGACTGGGCCAGCAGCCAGTCGACACCTTCGTGGGTGGTCTCCAGTCCCAGCTTGCGAGCCCGCGCCAAACCTTCGCTCTCCGGGTCGATGCCCACCATCCAGCGCGGTTCCAGCCACTCCGAGCGCAGCAGCTTGTAGAGCAAATCGGTGCTGATGTTGCCCGATCCGACGATGGCCACACTCATCTTCGACGGCATGGACGCTCCTTTACTCGAAAGACAACCGGACGGACCCAAGGCCGTCGAAATCTGCGACGAAGTTGTCGCCAGGGCGAGCGTCGATGGCTCGGGTACACGAACCGGGCAACACGATGTCGCCGGCCCGAAGCCGCACCCCAAAGCTTTCCACCTTGCGGGCCAGCCACGCCACTGCTGTCACCGGGTTTCCCAGCACCGCGTCGCTACGACCCTCGGCCACCTTCTCGCCGTTCGACGTCAGGACCGCGTCGATCGCCTTGATATCGATGTCGGCCGGCGCCACCCGCGCCGCGCCCAGCACGAAACCCGCGGACGACGCGTTGTCGGCGATGGTGTCGCAGAGTGCGATCTTCCAATCGGTGATCCTGGTGTCGATCAATTCGATGGACGGCACGAACGCTTCGGTCGCGGCCAGCACATCGTCTTCGGTGCAGTTCGCGCCCGGCAGGTCGTGGGCCAGGATGAAGCCGACTTCGACTTCTACCCGGGGGTAGAGGTACTGGTTCGCCTTGACTGGGACGTCCTCGAAGACCTGCATCTCGTCAAGCAGGTGCCCGTAGTCCGGCTCGTCGACACCCATCATCTGCTGCATCGCCAGCGACGACAGGCCCACTTTGTGGCCCACCACCCGGGCGCCTTCGGCGACCCGCTGCCGGATGTTGATCAGCTGGATCTCGTAGGCGTCGACGACGTCGATCTCGGGGTGCCCGGTGGTCAGCGGCGCGATCGGTTGGCGGCTCCGCTCGGCCTGCGCGAGGTCGGCGGCCAACTCATCACGGGCGGCTACCGAGATCATTTCGCCGAAGTCCCCTCACTCGTTTGACCGGGGCAGTAGCGCCCGGCCCCGGCAATTCTATAACGTGTTCTACATGACAGCTCAGGAGTTCGACGTCGTCGTGGTCGGGAGCGGCGGCGCCGGCATGGTGGCTGCCCTTGCTGCCGCCCACCGGGGTCTCTCGACAATAGTCATCGAGAAGGCCGCCCACTACGGCGGCTCCACCGCACGCTCCGGCGGCGGCGTGTGGATCCCCAACAACGAAATCCTGCAGCGCGACGGCGTCAAGGACACCGCGCAAGCGGCCCGCACCTACCTGCACGGAATCATCGGCGACGTGGTCGAGACGCATCGGATCGACACTTACCTCGAGCGCGGCCCCGAGATGCTGTCGTTCGTGCTCAAGCACTCGCCGCTGAAGATGTGCTGGGTGCCGCAATACGCCGACTACTACCCCGAAGCCCCGGGTGGTCGGGCCGGCGGCCGTTCCATCGAGCCGAAGCCGTTCAACGCCAAAAAGCTCGGTGCTGATCTGCCCGGGCTGGAACCGCCGTACGGCAAGGTCCCGCTCAATGTCGTTGTGATGCAACAGGACTACGTGCGACTGAACCAGCTGAAGCGTCACCCGCGCGGCGTGCTGCGCAGCCTCAAGGTCGGTGCACGCACCATGTGGGCCAAGGCGACCGGTCAGGCCCTGGTCGGTATGGGACGCGCTCTGATCGGGCCACTTCGGATCGGTCTCCAAAAGGCCGGTGTCCCGGTACAGCTCAACACCGCGCTGACCGACCTCTACGTCGAGGACGGGGCAGTCCGCGGCGTCTACGTTCGCGACACTGAAAAGTCAGAAGCCGCTGAGCCACAACTGATTCGAGCCCGAAAGGCCGTGATTCTCGGCAGCGGCGGGTTCGAGCACAACGAGCAGATGCGGGTCAAGTACCAGCGTGCGCCGATCACCACCGAGTGGACGGTCGGCGCGAAAGCCAACACCGGCGACGGAATTCTCGCCGCCGAAAAGCTCGGCGCCGCACTCGACATCATGGAGGACGCCTGGTGGGGTCCGACCGTGCCACTGGTCGGTGCGCCGTGGTTCGCATTGTCGGAGCGCAACTCTCCCGGCTCGATCATCGTCAACATGTCCGGCCAGCGATTCATGAACGAATCCATGCCGTACGTCGAAGCGTGCCACCACATGTATGGCGGTGAGTACGGCCAGGGGCCCGGACCGGGTGAGAACATCCCCGCGTGGCTGGTGTTCGACCAGCAGTACCGCGATCGCTATATTTTCGCCGGATTGCAACCAGGACAACGTATTCCACGTAAGTGGACGGAGTCGGGTGTGATCGTTCAGGCGGACACGCTTGAAGAGCTGGCAGCCAAAGCCGGCCTGCCGGTCGAGGAGTTCAACGCGACGGTCCAGCGTTTCAACGGCTTCGCGCGATCGGGCGTCGATTCCGATTATCACCGCGGCGAGAGTGCCTACGACAGGTACTACGGCGACCCGACGAACAAGCCGAACCCGAACCTCGGCGAGATCAGCCATCCGCCGTACTACGCCGCCAAGATGGTTCCGGGCGACCTGGGCACCAAGGGCGGCATCCGCACCGACGTGCACGGCCGCGCGCTTCGCGACGACGGCAGCGTGATCGACGGGTTGTACGCGGCGGGCAACGTGAGCGCTCCGGTGATGGGGCACACCTACCCCGGGCCGGGCGGCACCATCGGCCCCGCCATGACCTTCGGCTATCTGGCCGCCCTGCACATCGCCGGAGAGCGCTGACATGCCGATCGATCCCGACGTCGCGCTGGCCGCCGAGCTCGAGCCGATCGAATTCGCTTGGAGCAGCAGCGATATTCAGCTCTATCACCTCGGACTCGGCGCCGGCGCCGATCCGATGGATGCCCGCGAGCTGCGCTACCTGATCGACGACACACCGCAGGTGCTGCCGACATTCGGCAACGTGGCCGCGACCTTCCATGCCACCAAGCCGCCAACCGTGCAGTTTCCCGGTATCGACATCGAGCTGAGCAAAGTTCTGCACGCCAGCGAGCAGGTCACCGCGCCGGCGCCGTTGCCGCCGTCGGGCTCGGCGAAGGCCGTCACCCGCTTCACCGACATCTGGGACAAGGGCAAGGCTGCGGTGATCTGGTCCGAGACGCGAGTGACCGCACCGGACGGGACGCTGCTGTGGACGCAGCGTCGTTCGATCTTCGCTCGCGGCGAAGGCGGATTCGGTGGCGACCGCGGGTCGTCCACGTCGACGGCCGCACCGGACCGGGCGCCGGACCTGGAGCTCGACATCCCGGTGCTGCCGCAGCAGGCGCTGCTCTACCGGCTGTGCGGCGATCGCAATCCGCTGCATTCCGATCCCGAATTCGCCGCTGCGGCAGGGTTTCCGCGGCCGATCCTGCACGGCTTGTGCACTTACGGCATGACCTGTAAGGCGCTCACCGACGCGCTGCTCGACGGTGATGCGGGCGCCGTCGGCTCCTATGGTGCACGGTTCACCGGCGTCGCGTACCCGGGCGAGACGCTGAAGTCCTCCGTCTGGAAAGAGGACGGGCGACTGCTGGCCACCGTCACCGCGCCCGCTCGCGAAGACGCCGTCGTGCTCACCGGGGTGGAGCTGGTCCCGGCCTAGGGGTCTTTGCGTTTGCGCCTCGAGTGTGACGCCACGGTCACGGTCGAGCTCGACGATGACTGCAGTGTCACAGTCGCCGGGCTCGCGCAGCGCGAACGCGCCGCACAATCTCGGCAGGCCGGTCCCCTGCGACCACGCGTACGACGATCCAGCCGCGACGCTCAATGATTTACGAACGCCGGACGTCCCAGGTGTATTGCCTTCGATCAGTGCGATGCTGTTCGCCGTCGTACTCGACAGCGACTTTGACGTTCTCCCAGCCCATGTCGAGGTAAGCGAGCGCATCACCGAAGTCATCGCAAACAGGAATTTGAGTCTCTGGCCGCGGCAGTCCCGCCTGCACCAGCACCAACCGCAGCCACGTCTCCTTTGGTGACTGCGCGCCCGCGTCGACAAGATCCAGCGAGGTGCGAGCACGCTCGATGCCACGTCGCCCGCGATAACGAGCGATTAACAACTCCACGTCAGGCATTTTCACATTGGTCGCACGGGTGAGGTCGTCAAGCGCGGCGACCGCAGTTGTCGTCGGATACCAACAGGCGAGATCGAGGGCAGTTCGCGCCGGGGTTGTGACCGAAATGCCGTCGACAACGGTGATCTCGTCGCCCGCCAGGTTGTCGCTCCACACCTGCAACCCGGCGAGCGGGTGTCGATTGTCGTGGATGATGTCGACAGCCCGAGCGGCGTCAATCCATCGGCTGCCGTGCAAAGCTGCCGCCGAGAAACCGGCGACGACGCCGCGCCGGCGAGACCAGAGCCACGCCGCATGAGCTCGTAGCGCCGGCGTGAGTTCCGTGCCTTTGACTACGTAGATGTCTCGGAAGACGCGTGTGTAGCGACTCCGCAGTTGACTGTGACTCGTGATCCCCGCCGCAACCGCCTCGCTTCCGACGAACGGATCCACCATCACCGCAGCCTTGCACGGTCTATCCCATTCGCGACATCGGTCATCCCCAGCCATAACTCTTGTTTTCTGAGAAATTCTCAGGCAAGGTTAGACCGTCACTTTGTCCCGGGGGTCGCTATGCGACGTAACAGGTGTTGTTGCCGTTTCCTGACTATCGCGCTGTTCGCGTGTGCCGCAGCGACACTGATACCGACAGCTAACGCCCGGGCCGACGACTCCGCTGATCCGTTGAACGCATTGATGATGGGCGCCACCGGCATGCCGACGCCGAGCGAATTCTGGCAAGACACCATGGTCACCGACTACATCGACCCAGCCACCAACGCCGACTACACCCCGGTGACGGTCGCCACGCCCGCGTCATATGCCAGCACCTCGGCACCGATAGGCCTGGCGGATCTGCAGGCTGCGATGGCCGCCCAGCAACTGAACTACCCCGGCGATCCCTACCTGGTCGAGGGTTATTCGCAGAGCGCGCAGATTGTGGTCGCCGAGAAGATCGAGCTCATGGAGGCTGGGCAGCACCCCGACGTCACCTTCTTGATGCTCGGCGACCCCTACCGGCCCAACGGCGGCATGGTCGAGCGGCTCACCGGTTTGGTCGTTCCCGGGATCGGCCTTTTCAACGGCGAGAACCCAACCGACGCCGGTATTCCCACCATCGACATCGCTAACCAGTACGACGGATTCGCCGATTTCCCGCAGTTCCCGATCAACCCGATCGCCGACCTCAACGACCTCCTCGGCATCGTCTACGCCCACGCCGCCTACGGCGATGGCCCGCTGCCCGAGGAGATACCGTCGCTCTGGCCACCCTCGGAGCCGCTTTCCGGGCCGTACACCGACGAATATGTGCTTGGCTCAACCGAAGTCGTCAAACAGGTCGACGGCGACACCACGTTCTACTTCATTCCGACCACCGAGCTACCGCTGCTCGACCCATTGCGCAGCCTGGGCGTACCCGAACCTGTGCTCAACATCTTCCAGCCCGCGTTACAAGTCATCGTCGAAGCCGGCTACGACCGGTCCATCCCCTTCGGTGACCCGACACCGGCCGAGCTGATTCCCACCATCGACCCCGCAACGTTCACGCTCGAATTCGCCAACGGCGTCGTCCAGGGCGCCGACAACGCGTTCGCACTTTTTGGCGCGCAACTGCCCGACTTCACCCAAATAGAAAGTGATTTCGCATCCGCTGAGGCATGGACGGAAGCCAACATCGGCGTGCCCTACGATCAAGTCGTCAACGAACTCGACGCTGATTTCAACCCATTCACTGCCTTCTTCGACCTTGAGGCGCCACTGGGGCAAGGGCTGGACAGCCTCTTGGAGGCGACCGGCATCCAACAGTTCATCCTCGACCCCATCTTCGGCATTATCGGTCCGCTCGGAGGTCTATTCACGTCCTAGCCGAGGATCAGGCCCGAGGTCGGCACGCCGGTGCCGGCCGTGACAAGCACATGCTCGACGTCGGGCACCGGGTTCACCGAGGTGCCGCGTAGTTGGCGCACTCCCTCGGCGATGCCGTTCATCCCGTGGATGTAGGCCTCACCGAGCTGGCCGCCGTGGGTGTTGATCGGGAGTCGACCACCGATCTCGATCGCACCATCGGCGATGAAATCTTTGGCCTCGCCCCACCCACAGAATCCCAACTCCTCCAACTGAATCAGGGTGAACGGCGTGAAGTGGTCGTAGAGGATCGCGGTCTGGATATCCGCTGGCTTCAGGCCGGACTGCGACCACAGCTGCTTACCCACCAGGCCCATCTCCGGCAGTCCGTCGAGCTCCGGCCGGTAGTAGCTGACCATCGAATACTGGTTCGGGCTCGAGCCTTGGGCCGCCCCCTCGATGATGGCGGGCCGATTCTTCAGATCCTTCGCCCGCTCTGCCGACGTGACGACGATCGCAACCGCGCCGTCAGTCTCCTGGCAGCAGTCCAGCAGCCGCAATGGCTCGGCGATCCACCGTGAATTCTGGTGGTCCTCAATCGTTATCGGCTTCTCGTAGAAGTACGCCTTGGGATTGTTGGCGGCGTGCTTGCGGTCGGCGACCGAGATGGCGCCGAAGTCCCGGCTGGTCGCACCCGACAGATGCATGTACCGCTTGGCGATCATGGCCACCTGCGCGGCAGGTGTCGACAGCCCGTGCGGGTACGAGAACGAGTTGTCGACGCCGGTGGAATCGGCGTTCTCCACCAACCGAAGCTGCACCTGACCGAACCGCTGACCAGAGCGTTCGTTGAAAGCACGGTATGCCACAACACAATCCGCGACACCGGTCGCCACCGCGATGGCCGCCTGTTGGACCGTCGCGCATGCCGCGCCGCCGCCGTGGTGGATCTTGGAGAAGAACTTCAGATCCCCGATGCCGGTAGCCCGCGCGATGGCGACCTCGGTGTTGGAGTCCATCGTGAAGGTGACCATGCCGTCGACGTCACCTGGTGTCAGACCGGCGTCGTCGAGCGCGTCCAGGACGGCTTCGGCAGCGAGCCGAAGCTCGCTGCGGCCGGAGTTTTTCGAGAAGTCGGTTGCACCGATGCCGACGATCGCTGCCTTGCCGGAAAGTTCACCGGGCATCAGAACCCCCGATGGTCAACGTCGCGTTCGCGATGACGTGATCGCCAAGGCTATTGCTGCCAACGATTTTCAACGTGATCAACCCGTCATCGACGGCGGTGACTTCGCCTTTGAAGGTAACCGTGTCGTAGGCGTACCACGGCACACCCAGCCGCAGACCGATCGACTTGATGAACGCTGAAGGGCCGGCCCAGTCGGTGATGTAGCGCTGAACCAGGCCAGTGTCGGTGAGGATGTTGACGAAGATGTCCTTGGAACCTTTGGCCTGTGCCTTGTCCCGGTCGTGGTGGACGTCTTGATAGTCGCGGGTGGCGATCGCGGTCGAGATGATGAACGTCGGGTCGCCGTACAAGACCAGCTCCGGCAGCTTCGTGCCGACCTCTATTGTCGGGGCGCTCATGCGTCGGGCTCCCACGCGTACAGCGTCCAGGCCGGGCCGACGTCATTGGCGGGGAAGTCGATATATGTTGCCCTGACCGGCATTCCAACCTCCACGGTGGCGGGGTCGACGTTGCGTAGCTCGCCGAGCATCCGCACGCCCTCTTCCAACTGCACGAGCGCGATGACAAACGGAAGCGTGCGGCCGGGCACCTTCGGGGCATGATGCACCACGAAGCTGAACACCGTGCCGTTGCCGCCGGCCACCACGTAGTCAGTCGGAGTTTCCTTGTCCTGCCAGATGGCCGGCACCGGGGGGTGCTGCAGGCTGCCGTCGGGCCGCTTCTGGATCCGCAACTCGTGCGCCTTGACACCATCCCAGAAGAACTTTGTGTCCTTGGATTCCGAGGGCCGCATCATGGAGTCGGCGTCCAGGTCCTCGGGCACCGGATTCTCCGGAGCGCCGTCAGCAGGCTTGAATTTGAGTATCCGCCATCCCATCTCGGCGACATCTTCGTCGCCGACGCGCCAGGTGATGTGCTGGTTGATGAACCAACCCTCGCCGAGACCGGTTTGCTTGGGTCCGACTACGTCGCCCATCTCCGAGGAGATGCTGACTTCCTCGCCGGGTCGCAGGTACCGGTGATACGTCTGCTCGCAGTTGGTTGCGACCACGCCGATGTAGCCGTTGTCGTCCATCAGCTTCATGATCGGGCCCATGGGATCATCAGTCGGACGTTCGCCGGCTAAGCCGAACATCGTCCACACCTGAATCATGGCCGGTGGGGCGACAATTCCGGGGTGACCGACCGCGCGGGCCGCGTCCTCATCCCGATAGATGGGGTTGGTGTCGCCGATGGCTTCGACCCA
>NZ_DATNJW010000200.1:0-3305 GCF_035603715.1 Mycobacterium sp.
CGATGACGACGGCAACCAGCTTTCGCCGCCGTCGACCGAAGAAGGCGAGCATGTCAGCGGATATCTGGTGCTCGATCAGCCTTGGCCGTCCATGTTGCGCGGTATCTGGGGCGACCCGGACCGCTTCCGCGAGACGTACTGGTCGAAGTTCGCCCGCCAGGGCTGGTACTTCGCCGGCGACGGCGCTCGCTACGACTCCGACGGGGCGATCTGGATCCTGGGCCGCATCGACGACGTTATGAACGTCTCGGGGCACCGCATCTCGACCGCGGAGGTGGAGTCGGCGTTGGTCGGCCACTCCGGGGTGGCCGAGGCCGCGGTGGTGGGCGCGACCGACGAGACCACCGGTCAGGCCATCTGCGCTTTCGTTGTCCTGCAGGCAAGTCACGCGCAGACGACAGGCGCGGAGATCATCGACGAGCTGCGTGCCGAGGTCGCTCGGGTGATTTCGCCGATCGCCCGGCCACGCGAACTGCATGTGGTGCCGGAATTACCGAAGACCCGCAGCGGCAAGATCATGCGACGCCTGCTGCGTGACATCGCCGAGAAGCGCGAACTCGGCGATACCTCCACGCTGCTCGATCCCGGTGTATTCGACGCGATTCGGGCGGCCCAGTAAATCTGGCCGGCCGACGATGCGGGCCGGAACGGCCCGAGGAGGAGCCGGCCGATAGATCTACGGGGAGACCGGGACGAATCCCGCGCCGGGACGATTCTTGGCCTGCAGATCGGCCAGATCGGCGTTGATCGACTGGACCACCGCCGGAGTGTGCAGCGGGATGTATTTGGTGACGCAGACCGGCAGGTTCTCGCTGAACGCGCCGTGGATCATCCCGACCAGTTGATCGTTAACGGTCACCGGGGCACCCGAATCACCGGGCTGGCCACACACCTGCATGAGGATCGTGCCCGGATCCTGACCCGGCCCCCAGGTGACACCACACGAGTTGCCGGTGGTGCGGCCCTGCTTGCAGGCAACCTGCCCGAAGGCCGGGTCGGGCCCGACGCCGTTGATCGCGAAACCGCCGAAGTTGGCTACCGGAGCAACCTTGGCCTTATCGAACTGGATGACCGCGTAGTCGAGGCCGTCGTTGCCGGCCACCATGGTTCCCATCGTGCCGCGGTCCTTTGCCGACTCGACGACCACCGGGGCGCCCGGGCCGCCGCAGTGCGCCGAGGTGAATCCGATCAACTCGCCCTTGGCGTCGGTGCCGATCGTGGTCAGGGTGCACAGAGTGTCGCCGTTGACGATGATCCCTGCCCCGCCGCCGAGCGGAACGCGGTCGTCAGCCCGTGCGAGCGCGCTGTGCAGGCCGGCCGGCCCGACCGCGCAGGCTGTCACCAAAGCCGCCGTGAGCCCAAGCAGCCGACGGCACCTGCTCTGCACAGCGATACTCCCGTCAACAAAAAATGGACGTTCACCATCGAACGGCCGCGCCAGTCTAACGTGATCAATGCCCACCAGCGGCGATCCTCGAACGGCTGGCAGTGCTCGGTGGCCTCGTCTGACATCGGGCTGCATGGCAACATGAACCGGACAATCATCCGCTCGGGAGGACCGTCAGTGAGCAAGTCAGATCGAACGAACACCGACCGCAAGGACGGGGTTCCCCGCACGCTGACCAGCATTCCGTTGACCGACCCGCATGCGCTGTCCGCCGAGCCGTCGATCGGTGAGCTGGTCAAGGACGCGACCGCGCAGATGTCGACACTGGTGCGCGCGGAAGTCGAGCTGGCCCGCGCGGAGATCACCCGTGACGTCAAGAAGGGCCTGACCGGCAGCGTCTTCTTCATTGCGGCGCTGGTGGTGTTGTTCTATTCGACGTTCTTTTTCTTCTTCTTCCTCGCCGAACTTCTCGACACCTGGATCTGGCGTTGGGCGGCCTTCCTCATCGTGTTCGGGATCATGGTGGTGGTGACGGTCGCGCTGGCGCTGTTCGGCTACCTCAAGGTCCGGCGCATCCGCGGCCCGCAGCAGACCATCGAATCGGTCAAGGAGACGCGGTCGGCGTTGACACCGGGTCAAGACAAGTCCTCGCCACCGGCGCTGCATTCGGCGCAGGGCGGGACGCCCGCCGATCCCTCGGGTTGGTAGATGGCCCCACCAGATCCGTCGGTCACCCGTATCGACGGTCCATGGCGCCATTTGGACGTGCACGCCAACGGCATTCGGTTTCATGTCGTCGAGGCGACATCGGACGGAAAGGACACCACCGCTCCGACGGCTCAACCGCTGGTGATCATGCTGCACGGCTTCGGCTCGTTCTGGTGGTCGTGGCGTCACCAGTTGCGTGGATTGACTGGAGCCCGCGTGGTCGCGGTGGATCTGCGCGGCTACGGCGGCAGCGACAAACCGCCTCGCGGCTATGACGGCTGGACGCTGGCCGGAGACACCGCCGGACTGATCCGCGCACTGGGGCACACGTCGGCAACGCTGGTCGGCCACGCCGACGGCGGCCTGGTGTGCTGGGCCACCTCGGTGTTGCACTCGCGACAGGTACGCGCGATCGCCGTGATCAGCTCGCCGCACCCAGCCGCGCTGCGGCGCTCGGCGCTGACCCGCCGCGATCAAGGCCGGGCTCTACTGCCCTCGCTGCTGCGCTACCAGGTGCCGATCTGGCCGGAGCGTGCGCTGACCCGGCACAACGGCATCGGGCTCGAGCGTCTGATACGCAGCCGCGCCGGTGCGAAATGGGTTGCATCCGAGGACTTTTCCGAATCGATCGGTCATCTGCGGCAAGCGATCCAGATTCGGTCAGCCGCACATTGTGCACTGGAATATCAGCGCTGGGCGGTACGCAGCCAACTCCGCGAAGAGGGCCGACGATTCATGAGATCGATGAGCCGACCGTTCGGAATCCCGATGCTGCACATTCACGGCGCCGCCGACCCCTACGTCCTGGACGATCCGGTCGAACGAACACAGCGCTACGCGCCGCACGGTCGCTACGTATCAATCTCTGGCGCAGGACATTTCAGTCATGAAGAGAAGCCGGACGAAGTCAACGCTCACCTGTCGCGTTTCCTCGAGCGGGTGTACCGGTCGCCACTCAACTGACGCACTCGCCGGTGGGCACCGGCGCAGTGTCACCGATATGTGCAAGCTGCGCGGCCACCTCTTTGGCGGTCAGCACAAACCCGGTGTCGTTGTCGTCGACCGCCGCACCGAAGACGACACCGATCACCTGACCATCCAGGTCGATCAGCGGTCCGCCCGAATTGCCTTGCTCCACATTGGCTCTGACGGTGTAGACCTCGCGGTTGATCGTCGCTTTCCGGTAGATGTCGGGCCCGTTGAGTTCGAT